>NZ_JBBEYH010000023.1:0-91515 GCF_050172695.1 Shinella sp. G-2
CCAGACGGTTCAGTCGACCGATGCGAAGAAGGTGATCACCGTGCGCACGGCGTCCTTCGCCGCCGCCGGCGAGGGCGGCAGCGCCGCGGTCGAGACCATCCCGGCTGCAGCGAACCCGGGCCTTTCCAGCCACGTCAAGGATGCACTCTCCTCGTCCGACCGTCCGGAACTGACGTCTGCGAAGATCATCATCTCGGGCGGCCGTGCGCTCGGCTCTTCGGAGAAGTTCCAGGAGGTGATCCTTCCGGTCGCAGACAAGCTGGGTGCGGCCGTCGGCGCAAGCCGCGCTGCCGTCGATGCGGGCTATGCGCCGAACGACTGGCAGGTCGGGCAGACGGGCAAGGTGGTCGCACCGCAGCTCTACATCGCCTGCGGCATCTCGGGCGCCATCCAGCATCTTGCCGGCATGAAGGACTCGAAGGTCATCGTCGCCATCAACAAGGACGAGGAAGCGCCGATCTTCCAGGTCGCAGACTATGGCCTCGTCGGCGATCTCTTCGAGATCCTGCCGGAGCTCGAAAAGGCACTCTGATCCGGTTTCACGACCGGGCTTTGCGACGATGATTTCACTGGAAATATGCGTCGCGTCCCTTTATCACTTCACCGGGCCGGCTCGACCGGCCCGGTGTTTTTTTGCCTGCGCCGAGGGCGCGGACCGAATAACGAGGCGATAGGCGCTATGATCAAGAACGTCGGTATTGTGGGTGCAGGCCAGATGGGGTGCGGTATCGCGCATGTCGCGGCCATGGCTGGTTACAAGGTCCATATCTACGACCTGTCCGCCGAGCGCGCCGAAACCGGCCTGGCCACGATCAACGGCAACCTCGCCCGCCAGGTCTCCTCCGGCAAGATGAGCGACGAGGACCGCAAGAAGGCGCTCGCGCTGATCAAGGGGTCCTCCGACATCAACGACCTCTCCGATGCCGACCTCGTCATCGAGGCCGCCACCGAAGACGAGACCGTCAAGCGCAAGATCTATGGCCAGGTCTGTGCCGTGCTGAAGCCGGAAGCGATCCTCGCCACCAACACGTCCTCGCTGTCGATCACCCGCCTTGCCTCGGCCACCGACCGGCCGGAGCGCTTCATGGGCATCCACTTCATGAACCCGGTTCCGGTGATGAAGCTGGTCGAGCTCGTGCGCGGTATCGCCACCGAGGAAGAGACCTTCTCGGCCGCCAAGGAATTCGTCGCCAAGCTCGACAAGACGATCACGGTCGCGGAGGATTTCCCGGCCTTCATCGTCAACCGCATCCTGCTGCCGATGATCAACGAGGCGATCTATACGCTGTATGAAGGCGTCGGCTCGGTCGAGGCCATCGACACCGCCATGAAGCTCGGTGCAAATCATCCGATGGGCCCGCTGCAGCTGGCCGATTTCATCGGTCTCGATACCTGCCTTTCGATCATGCAGGTGCTGCATGACGGGCTCGCCGATTCCAAGTACCGCCCGTGCCCGCTGCTGGTGAAGTATGTCGAGGCGGGCTGGCTCGGCCGCAAGTCCGGCCGCGGCTTCTACGACTATCGCGGTGAGGTCCCGGTTCCGACCCGCTAAGCGGCGGAAGAATCCTGAACATTCCCCTTTGGGGGAAAAATGTTTCGCCTGTCATCGAAGCTATGACAGGCCATGCCTCGGATGCCCTTCGGCCCGCCGCTATTGTCTGCCCCGATTGTTCTTGCATTGGGGATTTCAGATGAAACGTTTGCTCCTTCTCGGCGTGGCCCTTCTCGGTCTCGCCGCTCCGCTCTCCGCCAACGCCGCAGACAAGCTGCTGAACGCCTCCTACGACGTGGCGCGCGAGCTTTTCGCTGCCGAGAACGAGGCCTTCGTGAAGGAGCATCCGGGCGTCAGCATCGACCAGTCGCATGGCGGCACCTCCAAGCAGGCCCGCGCCATCGTGGAAGGCCTTGAAGCGGATGTCGTGACCTTCAACCAGGTGACGGACATCGACTTCCTCGTGAAGAACGGCTTCGTCGCCGAAGGCTGGCAGCAGAAGTTCCCGAACAATGCCTCGCCGTTCTATTCCTTCCCGTCCTTCCTCGTTCGCGCCGGCAATCCGAAGAACATCAAGGACTGGTCCGACCTTGCCCGCGACGACGTGAAGGTCATCTTCCCCAATCCGAAGACCTCGGGCAATGCGCGCTACACCTATCTGGCCGCCACCGCCTATGCCAAGGAAGCCTTCAACAACGATCCGGCGAAGGTCGAGGAGTTCGTCACCAAGATCTTCGACAACGTGCCGGTCTTCGACACGGGTGGCCGCGCGGCGACGACGACCTTCGTCGAGCGCGAGATCGGCGATGTCATCATCACCTTCGAGGCGGAAACCAAGTCGATCGCCAAGCAGTATGGCGAAGACAAGTTCCAGAGCGTCGTGCCCTCGGTCTCGCTGCTGGCCGAATTCCCGGTCGCCATCGTCGACAAGGTGGCGGATGCCAAGGGCAGCCGGGACCTCGCAAAGTCCTATCTCGACTTCCTCTATGCGCCCGAAGGGCAGAAGATCGCCGCCGAGTTCGGCCACCGCGTCCATGACGAGAAGGTTGCCGCCGAATTCAAGGACCAGTTCCCGGCCATCCGCCTCGTGAATGTCGACGACGTCTTCGGCGGCTGGAAGAAGATCTCGGAAGAGCACTTCGCCGAAGGCGGCACGCTGGACAAGATCTACGGCAGCCGCTGATCCATCGATCTTCATCGTCAAGGGCAACCGGCGGGCGCAAAACCCGCCGGTTGTGGTATGAGAAAGGAAGCGCGTCTTGAGACGGCGTGTACTGCCCGGATTGCCGCTCGCGCTCGGCATCACCCTCGTTTACGTGGCCATCATCGTGGTGCTGCCGCTGGCCGCGCTCATCTTCAAGGCGGCGAGCCTCGGGCCGGCGGATTACTGGCGCATCGTCTCCTCCGACCGCGCCTTCGCGAGCTACCGCGTGACGGTGCTCTGTGCGCTGGCGGCGACGGTCTTCAACCTTCTCTTCGGCATGGCGCTCGCGTGGGTGCTGGTGCGATATCGTTTCCCCGGCCGGCGGCTCGTCGATGCGCTGGTGGACCTGCCCTTCGCCCTGCCGACCGCGGTTGCGGGCATCGCGCTCACCACGCTCTTCGCCACCAACGGCTGGTTCGGCGGCCCGCTTTCCCATCTCGGCATCAAGGTCGCCTATACGCCGCTCGGCATCATCGTCGCCATGAGCTTCACCAGCATTCCCTTCATCGTGCGCACGGTGCAGCCGGTGCTGGAAGAACTCGATCCGGCGCTGGAGGAGGCGGGGCAGACACTCGGGGCGAGCGATCTGTCCATCTTCGTCGGCGTCATCCTGCCGCTTCTGACGCCGGCGCTGCTTGCCGGCGTCTCGCTTTCCTTCGCGCGCAGCCTGGGCGAGTTCGGCGCCATCATCTTCATCGCCGGCAACCAGCCGTTCTCGACGGAGATCACCGCGTTGCTCGCCTTCATCCGGCTCGAGGAATACGACTATCCGGCCTCCGCCGCGATTGCCTCCGTCATGCTGCTGACGGCCTTCGTCATGCTGGCGTTCACCAATCTCATGCAGGCGCGCGCCCTGCGCTATACGGCGAGGGGCTGACCCATGACCCATCATGGCAAGGGCAAGCCGCCCCGCGTCGGTGACAACAGGATTTTCCGCCGGAGCCTGCTGGCCGTCGTGCTCCTGTTCGTCGCTCTGATGATCGTCGCGCCGCTCGCCGTCATCGCGGTCGAGGCCTTTTCGCGCGGCATTGCCTATTTCGGGGCATCCATCGCCGATCCGGATACGCGGCACGCCATCCTGCTGACTGTCGTCACGGCGCTGATCGCCGTGCCGATCAACACGGCCTTCGGCGTCGCTGCGGCCTGGGCGATCACCAAACACGATTTTCCGGGCAAGCGGCTGCTCACCGTCATCATCGAGATTCCCTTCTCGGTCTCGCCCATCGTGGCGGGCGTGTCCTATCTCTTCGTCTATGGCCTTCAGGGCCTCTTCGGCCATCTCCTGCAGACGGCGGAGATCAAGATCCTCTTCGCGCTGCCGGGTATCGTGCTCGCCAGCATGTTCGTCACCGCGCCCTTCGTGGCGCGTGAACTGATCCCGCTGATGCAGGCGCAGGGCCGTGATCTTGAGGAAGCAGCGACCTCGCTCGGGGCGAGCGGCTGGCGGACGTTCTTCTCCGTCACGCTGCCCAATATCAAATGGGCGATGCTCTATGGCGTGGTGCTCTGCAATTCGCGCGTCATGGGCGAATTCGGGGCGGTCTCGGTCGTCTCGGGCAATATTCGCGGCCAGACCAACACGCTGCCGCTGCATATCGAACTGCTCTATCACGATTACAACGCGGCCGGCTCCTTTGCCGCCGCATCCATTCTCGCGGGCCTTGCCATCGTCACGCTCGTCGCCAAGGTGGCGCTGGAGCGGCAGGGTGCGGGCCGCGTGCAGCGCCCCTCGGCCCTTGCGGGCGCAGACAGCATCACTCCGGAGGTCAAGCCGTGAAAATCCGTCTCGATAACGTGGTCAAGGAATTCGAGACCTTCCGCGCCGTGCACGGCGTCTCGCTCGATATCGAGAGCGGGGAGCTGGTCGCGCTGCTCGGCCCCTCCGGTTCCGGCAAGACGACGATCCTGCGCATGGTCGCGGGCCTCGAATATGCCGATGCGGGTGCGATCTATTTCGGCGAGGAGAACGCGACGGACATTCCGGTGCGCGACCGCGGCGTCGGCTTCGTCTTCCAGCACTATGCGCTCTTCCCGCATATGACGCTCGGCGAAAATATCGCCTTCGGCATGAAGGTCTCCAAGGTCAAGCGCACGCCGCAGGCGATCGAAGCGCGCGTCAGGGAACTGCTCGATCTCGTGCAGCTCGGCGGGTTGAAGGACCGCTTCCCCGGCCAGATCTCCGGTGGCCAGCGTCAGCGCGTGGCGCTTGCAAGGGCGCTTGCCGTCGATCCGCGCGTCCTCCTGCTCGACGAACCCTTCGGCGCGCTCGATGCCAATGTGCGGCGGGACCTGCGCCGCTGGCTGCGCAAGATCCATGACGAGCTCGGCATCACCACCCTCTTCGTCACGCACGACCAGGAAGAGGCGCTGGACCTTGCCGACCGCGTCGTCATCCTCAACAAGGGCCGGATCGTCCAGGAAGGCACGCCGGAAGCGGTCTGCCGTAATCCGGCCGATGCCTTCGTGATGAATTTCCTTGGCGACGCCAACCGGCTCGATGCGGATATCCGCGGCGGCAAGGCCTATGTCGAGGACGTCGCTTTCGAGGCGGAGGGCATGGCAGATGGCGGCGGGCAGATCCTCTTCCGTCCGGCCGACGTCACCTGGCGCGAGGATGGGCAAGGCATCGCCGCGAAGATCGTCCGCGTCATCGACCGGCCGGATTCGCGTCGCGTGCTGGCGCTGACCGGCAGCGGCCAGCCCATCGAGTTCGATACGGCGCCGGAATTCCCGCACCGCAAGGGCGAGGCAGGCTTCATCGAGATCCGCCGGCCGCGTGTCTACGCGGCGGCGTAAGACCTCAGCTCTTCGGCGCCGCCAGCGCTGCGTTGATGAGCGCCTTGGCGTCGTCGCTGTCCCAGGCGGCAGGCCCGTTCATGGCGGAGATCAGGCAGCCCTTGTCGTCCATCAGCAGCGTGACGGGCAGGCCGAAAGCGAGGCCTTCCTTCTTCAGCGTGTTGAAGACGCCCATCGAGGCATCGCGGTAGTAGCCGAGGTCGTGGACCTTGGTTTCATCGAGGAAGGCCTTCGGCTTCTCGTCGTCGCCGGTGTCGATGTTGATCGCCACGACCTCGAACTTTTCGCTGCCGAGATCCTTCTGAAGCGCGTTGAGCGCCGGCATTTCCTCGCGGCAGGGCACGCACCAGGTGGCCCAGAGATTGACCAGCAGCGTCTTGCCTGCAAAGTCCGCCATGGTCTTCTTCTTGCCGTCCGGGCCGTCGAAGACGAGGTCGGGCAGGGGGCGATGTTCGTCGACGGTGCGCATGGCGGCGACCTGACCCTTGGAGAAGGGGGTGATCGCGGCGGCTTTTTCCGCGGCCAGCGCGCAGGCGGCCGGATCGGCGGAGGCGACCGCGCCATTGCCAGACAGGCTTTCCTTCACGTATATCGCAGCACCACCGGCGAGAAGGCCGGCAAGCCCGGCAATGGCGACCAGCTTGCCCGCGGGCAGGCCGAGTTTCTTCTTCACTGACATTTCATTCTCCAGGATAGGCACCCATGGCAGACGGCACTTCCGAGACGAAATCCTCGAACCAGATGTGGGGCGGCCGTTTCGCCTCGGGACCGGATGCGATCATGGAGGAGATAAATGCCTCCATCGGCTTCGACAAGAAGCTTTACGCCCAGGACATCCGCGGCTCAAAGGCGCATGCGGAAATGCTCGCCCATCAGGGCATCATTTCGGCGGACGATAAGGAAAAGATCGTTCACGGTCTCGACACGATCCTGTCAGAGATCGAAAGCGGCGCCTTCGAGTTCTCGCGCAAGCTGGAAGACATCCACATGAACGTGGAAGCCCGACTGGCGACGCTGATCGGCCCCGCCGCCGGACGCCTGCACACCGCCCGCTCGCGCAACGACCAGGTGGCACTCGACTTCCGCCTCTGGGTTAAGGAAGAGCTGCAGAAGACCGAGAGGATGCTGACCGGCCTCATCGCCGCCTTCCTCGACCGCGCGGAAGAGCACGCCGAGACCGTGATGCCCGGCTTCACCCACCTTCAGACCGCGCAGCCCGTGACCTTCGGTCACCATTGCATGGCCTATGTGGAAATGTTCGGCCGCGACCGCCAGCGCGTACGCCACGCCATCGAGCATCTCGACGAAAGCCCCATCGGCGCGGCCGCGCTTGCCGGCACAGGCTATGCCATCGACCGCCACATGACGGCCAAGGCCCTCGGCTTCCGTGAGCCGACGCGCAACTCCATCGACACCGTGTCCGACCGCGACTTCGCGCTGGAATTCCTCTCCATCGCCGCCATCGCGTCGGTCCATCTGTCGCGTCTTGCCGAAGAGATCGTCATCTGGTCGACGCCGCAGTTCGGCTTCATCCGCCTGTCGGACGCCTTCTCGACCGGCTCCTCCATCATGCCGCAGAAGAAGAACCCCGATGCCGCCGAACTGGTGCGCGCCAAGACGGGCCGCATCAACGGCTCGCTGATCGCGCTCTTGACGGTCATGAAGGGCCTGCCGCTCGCCTATTCCAAGGACATGCAGGAAGACAAGGAACAGGTCTTCGACGCCGCCGAGAGCCTGGAGCTCGCCATCGCCGCGATGACCGGCATGGTGCGCGACATGACGATCCGCACCGACCGGATGAAGGCGGCGGCCGGTTCCGGCTATTCCACCGCGACGGACCTTGCCGACTGGCTGGTGCGCGAGGCGGGCCTGCCGTTCCGCGACGCTCACCATGTCACCGGCCGCGCCGTGGCGCTTGCCGAAAGCAAGGGTTGCGACCTTTCGGACCTGGCGCTGGACGACCTGCAGGCGATCCATGCCTCGATCACCGCCGACGTCTACAGCGTGCTGACGGTGGAGGCCTCGGTCGCCAGCCGCAAGAGCTATGGCGGCACCGCGCCGTCGGAAGTCAGGAAGCAGATCGCCTGGTGGCGGCAGCGAAACTGATCAGGACACTTGCAGGACTCATCGTTAGATTAAGGGTGCACAAGGGCGGGCGAATTCGCTAAGGATGATGCCCACCCGACACCGGCAATTCCAGGGAACGCTTATGACACGCATCGACATCGGCAGGCTGGCTCTCGTGCTTTGCCTTTCCGCGGCGGTTCTGACCGCCTGTGGCCGCAAGGGCGATCTCGACCTGCCGGGCGGCGGAAAGCCGGTTTACAAGACCATCAAGGGCAAGAAGGTCGAGCAGGTCGAAGACAAGCCCTTCATCCTTGATCCCCTTCTCTGACGGACAACGCGCGTGAACCATTTCGAGCATCGTGACGGCGTCCTCCATGCGGAGGATGTGCCGGTTCCGGAAATCGCCAAGGCGGTCGGTACCCCCTTCTACGTCTATTCGACGGCAACGCTGGAGCGGCACTACAAGGTGTTCTCCAAGGCCTTCGACGGCGTGGATGCGCTGGTGTGCTACGCCATGAAGGCGAATTCCAACCAGGCGGTGCTGCGCACGCTCGCCCGGCTCGGCGCGGGCATCGACGTGGTCTCGGAAGGCGAACTGCGCCGGGCGCTCGCCGCCGGCGTTCCCGCCTCGCGCATCATGTTCTCGGGCGTCGGCAAGACGCCGCGCGAGATGGACCTGGCGCTCGAAGCCGGCATCTACTGCTTCAACGTCGAATCCGAACCGGAGCTGGAGGTGCTGAATGCGCGCGCCGTGAAGGCCGGCAAGGTGGCGCACGTTTCCTTCCGCATCAATCCTGACGTCGATGCCCGCACCCATGCGAAGATTTCGACGGGCAAGAAGGAAAACAAGTTCGGCATCTCCTGGGAGCGCGCCCGCGCCGTCTATGCCCGCGCGGCCAGCCTGCCGGGCATCAAGGTGACCGGCATCGACATGCATATCGGTAGCCAGATCACCGAGCTGCAGCCTTTCGACGATGCCTTCCGGCTGCTGCGCGAGCTCGTCGAGACGCTGCGCGCCGACGGCCATGTCATCGACCACGTCGATGTCGGCGGCGGCCTCGGCATTCCCTACAAGACGGACAACGCGCCGCCGCCGTTGCCGGATGCCTATGCGGAGATCGTCAAGAACCAGCTCAAGGGGCTGAACTGCAAGATCGTCACGGAGCCCGGCCGCCTGATCGTCGGCAATGCCGGCATCCTCGTGACCGAAGTCATCTATGTGAAGGATGGCGGCGAGAAGACCTTCGTCATCGTCGATGCGGCGATGAACGACCTCATTCGCCCGACGCTCTACGAGGCCTGGCACGAGATCCAGCCGGTCGTCATTTCCGCCGCCAATGCGCCGCGCATCCGCGCCGATGTCGTCGGCCCGGTCTGCGAGACGGGCGACTATCTGGCGCAGGACCGCGAGATGGCGCAGCCGAAGCCCGGCGACCTCATCGCCGTCGGTTCGGCCGGCGCCTATGGCGCGGTACAGGCCGGCACCTACAACAGCCGCCTGCTGATTCCGGAGGTGCTGGTCAACGGGTCGCAGTTCCATGTCATCCGCCCCAGGCTCTCCTACGACGACCTGATCGGGCTCGATTCCATGCCGGACTGGCTCGCCTGACCCGTTCACGATTTTGCGCGTGCCCTCGTCTTCGCCACAAAGCATGTTATCTTCCGGGCAAGGCAACGAGCGGCGAAGAGCGATGAACCATGGCGATTGAAACGCAGCGCAAGGGGGACGTGCCCGGCAATTCGCTGGCGCGCCGGCTTGCGGGCAAGCGCCTCGCCGCGCGGATCGTCCTTTTCCTCGAGGCTCTGGCGCCGCGCCTGCTGCCGATTCTTCTGCTGGTGGCGGGGTTCCTGGCGCTCACCTGGTTCGGCTATTTCCGCCATGTGCCGGCCTGGCTGCATATCGCGACGCTGGCCGCCTTCGCCCTCGGTCTCATCGGTCTTCTCCTGCGCCTTCGCGGCATGGCGTGGCCCTCGCTCGACAGCGCGGACCGCATGCTGGAGGCGCGCAATGCGCTCGCCCATCAGGCGATCCGCGTGCAGGACGACCGACCGGCGGCGGGCGATGCCTTTGCCGAAGCGCTCTGGCGCGAACACCAGGCCCGCATGGCGCGCCAGATCGGGGCCTTGAGAACCGGCGCGCCCGAACCCGATATCGCCCGGCATGACCGTCACGCGTTGCGCGCCGTCCCGGTGCTGCTCCTCGCCATCGCCTTTGCCTTCTCCTATTCCAACCGCGCCGGCATGCTGGCCGATATCGTCTCCCTGCGGACGCCAGCCGAGGCGGCGGCGGATGTGCGCATCGACGCCTGGGTGACGCCGCCTGCACACACGGCGCGCGCACCCGTCTTCCTCACCGGCAACGGGCAGGGCGAGCCCGCCGAAGCGGCGAGGGGCGAGATCCGCATTCCGCAATTCAGCGAACTCACGGTGCGCGTGACCGGCGGCAGCGGCGACGAAAAGGTCAGCTATCAGGCGGCCGGCGAAAGCGCGGCCGTCGCCATCCGTCCCGAGGAGGAAAAGCCGAAGGACGAGAAGGCCGAAGCGGCGAAAAGCGCGGCGAAAGTCCCTGCCACGGGGGTCACCGGCGCCAAGACCATGCGCTACAAGATTTTGAAGGACGGTATTCTGACGGTCGATGGCCGTACCTGGACCTTCTCCGTCATTCCCGATCGCGTACCGGAAATCGCCTTCGACGGCATTCCGAAGCCGACGGTCGCATCCGCACTGGAGATTTCGTTCCTCGCCAAGGACGACTACGGGCTTCAGGAAGCCCATGCCGAGATCGTGCCTGTCGATACGCCGAAGGACGCCCGCCCGCTCTATCCGCTGCCGGAATACAGGCTCGACCTGCCGCGCCGCGCCGCGCGCGAGGCCAAGGGCACGACGAGCCGTAACCTGTCCGAACATCCGCTCTCCGGCAAGCGCGTGAAGATCACGCTCGTCGCGACGGATGCGGCGGGACAGGAAGGGCGCAGCCAGCCCGTGGAAATGGTGCTGCCGGCCCGCGCCTTCTTCGAGCCGCTGGCCGGCGCCGTCGCCGAGCAGCGGCAGGTTTTCGCGCTCGACGCGAACCAGTTGCCCTATGCCATCGCGCTCAACGAGGCGCTGACGATCCGGCCGGAGGAGACGATCCCCAATCTCACGCATTTCCTGCTGCTGCAGTCGGCCAATGCGCGCATGAAGCTCTCCCGCACGGAGGACCAGATGCGCGAGACGGCGGATTACCTCTGGGAGATCGCGCTCGGCATCGAGGATGGCAACCTGTCGCTTGCCGATCGCCGCCTGCGCGAGGCGCAGAAGGCGCTGTCCGAGGCGCTGGAACGCAATGCCTCCGATGAGGAAATTGCCAAGCTGATGAAGGAACTGCGGGACGCGATGCAGGCCTATATGGAGGAGCTTGCCCGGCAGGCCGCCAAGAACGGCCAGATGCAGCAGAATGCCCAGCAGCAGGGCCAGATCCTGCGTCAGCAGGACTTGCAGCGCATGATGGACCAGATCGAGAATCTGGCGCGGTCCGGCGCACGGGATCAGGCGCAGCAGATGCTGTCCGATCTCCAGCGCATGATGAACAACCTGCAGGCCGGCCGTCCGCAGCAGGGACAAGGCCAACAGAACGACGCCATGCGCCAGCAGATGGACAAGCTCGGCGCACTGGTGCAGCAGCAGCAGAAGCTGATGGAAGAGACGTTCAAGCTCGACCAGGCGCTGCGCGACCGCCAGCAGCGCGGCGACCCCATGCCGGGCGAAGAGGGCGAGCCGCAGCCGGGCGACGACGGCGCCGGCCAGCAGCAGACCGATCAGATGACCGCCGATCAGCTCCGCGATGCGTTGAAGAAGCTGCAGGAGCAGCAGGACGGCATCGGCAAGCAGCTCGGCGAGTTGCAGGAAGCGCTGAAGGGTATGGGCCTCGAGCCCGGTGAAGGGTTTGGCCAGGCCGGCCGCGAGATGAAGGGCGCCTCCGAGGCCCTCGGCGAGGGGCAGGGCGAATCGGCCGTCGGCAGCCAGGGCCGCGCGCTGGAGGCGCTGCGTCAGGGCGCGCAGAACATGATGAGCCAGATGCAGGCGATGGGCCAGGGTCAGGGGCCGGGCGAAGGCATGCCACAGGCGGGCCGCAACGGGCGCGATCCGCTCGGCCGCGAGCGCACCGTCAACGGCCAGGGACCGGATTTCGGCGGGCCGACGAAGATCCCGGAAGAGATCGACATCCAGCGGGCGCGGGAAATTCTCGACGAGATCAGGCGCCGGCTCGGCACGGGCGCCGCGCCGGGGCTGGAGCGGGATTATCTCGAACGGCTGCTCGGGATTCGTTGATCAGGCGGCGAGCGCCTGCGCGACGGCGCGGCGGATATCCGGCAGGCTGAAGGGTTTGCTGACGACGTCGATGATCTTCGAGGCAAGGTCGTCGGCCCGCTCGCGCTGGTCGGCATAGCCGGTCATCAGCAGGATTTTCAGCGCGGGATGGGCGGCGGCGGCCTTGTGGGCAAGCTCGATGCCATCCATGACCGGCATGCGGATATCGGAGAGCAACAGATCGAAGCCGCCGTCCGTCAAGGCATCGAGCCCGGCGGCGCCATCCGGCGCCTCGACGGTTTCATGGCCATCCAGCCTGAGGGCGCGTGCGACGAAGATGCGGAGCGAATCCTCGTCCTCGGTGATCAGAATCTTCGCCATGGGGTATCCCTATCCGGTTGTCCGCCCTTGAAAAGACCAGACTTTCCTTGTCGATCCGTAAACGGCCGATGGGGGAATTTGGAGGGGAACCCGATATGCCTATTCCGCGTCGCCCGTGACGACGCCGACAAAGGGCAGCTCGCGGAAGGCATAGGCGACGTCCATGCCGTAGCCGACGACGAAATGGTCCGGGCATTCGAAGCCGACATAATCGGCCTCGAGGTCCGTCTTGCGCTTCTCGCGCTTGTCGAGCAGCACGGCGATGGTGACGTTGCGCGCGCCGCGCGCATACATCAGCTCCTTGGCATAGCTGAGGGTACGGCCGGATTCAAGAATGTCGTCGATCAGCAGGATGTCGCGGCCATGCACGTCACTGTCGATGTCCTTGATGACCTTGACGCCCTGCGAGACCGTGCCGGCGCCATAGCTCGACAGGGTGATGAACTCGACTTCCGGCGCAAGCCCCGCCGCGTGCAGGGCGCGCGTCAGGTCGGCGGCGAAGATGAAGGAGCCCTTGAGAACGGCGATGACGAGCAGGTCCTGCGTCGGGCCGGCCGCGATCTGGGCCGCCAGCTCCTCGTTGCGCTGGGCGATCTGCCCGGCATCGTAGAGCGTTTCGATCTTCTTTCCGCGGACAATCTGCATCGCGAGGCGGCTCCCTGATGGCGAGGAACAAAGGAGCCGATTAGCACAGTCAGTTGGCGCGCGCACCCTCGCGGACAAAGGAAACCGAGACTTTCGGCACTTTTCCGCCGCCATGGGGGATGTGCAAGGCGAAGTGTTCGCTGCCGCCGGGGGCGAGCGTCGCGGCATCCAGCGCGACACGGCGCTGGAGCATGGCGCCCGTGCCTTCGACGCGGATTTCCAGCGGCGGCAGGGTTTGGGTATCGCCGCCCCTGTTGTCGACCTTGCCGTAGACGGAGAGCACCTTCATGCCGTTGCGGTCGCTGAGCGCGGCGGTGACATCCGATACCTGCAGCACATCGCGCGACGTGTCGGCGGCAAAAGCCTCCCGCAGCGCCGAAAGACCGCCAGCATAGGCGAAGACGAAGAGGAACGCGCCCGCGACGAGACCGGCAAAGGCGCGGCCGGGAAGGCATTGCAGGCCGCGCTCGAAGAGCCGGGCACCGGCAGCCGCGAGGCGGAACAGCGGATGCTGCGAAAGCGGGCGCGCCCTAGCGGAGCCGGCAGGGCGACGGTTGTCGTTGGAGGTGCGGGCCGTGCCGCTGCGAATCACCACGAAATCGGCGTCGACCGTTTCGAGACGGGCCGGGAAGGGGCGGGCGTGTTTCTGCGCCGGGGCCTTCGGCTCCGGCGGCAGAAGGTCGATGCTGCCTTTCGCCTGCTGTTTCGCTTTGAAGGCGTTCATCGCGAACTCCTCGCTTGCCGGCTTTCGCGCAAAATCATCGGCGAAAAGTCGGGCATTGAATGAAATCCTTACGAAACGTAAACCATACTGGTTAATGCTTCGGAAACCCGACCGTGAAAGAGCCGCTTTCCTATGCGACGTCAGCCGCGGTGCCCTCGGGTGCCCGTCTCTAGAACCGGATTGACCATTGATTCACTTCGAGAATGTCGGACTGCGCTACGGGATGGGGCCGGAGATCCTCCGTGATCTCACCTTCGATATTCCGCGCCGATCCTTCCAGTTCCTGACGGGGCCGTCCGGCGCCGGCAAGACGACGCTGCTGCGCCTCCTGTTCCTGTCGCTCCAGCCGACGCGCGGCATCATCCGCACCTTCGACCGGGAGATATCGACGATCCCGCGCGATGAACTGCCCATGCTGCGTCGGCGCATCGGCATCGTCTTTCAGGATTTCCGCCTGCTCGACCATCTGACGACCTATGAGAATGTCGCCCTGCCGCTGCGTGTGCGCGGCAAGGAAGAATCGAGCTATCGCGCCGACGTGCTCGAGCTGCTGAAATGGGTCGGGCTCGGCGAGCGCATCAATGTATTGCCGCCGGTGCTGTCGGGCGGGGAGAAGCAGCGCGCGGCCATCGCCCGCGCCCTCATCGACCGGCCGGAACTGCTTCTGGCGGACGAGCCGACAGGCAATGTCGATCCGCCGATGGCGCGCCGGCTGCTCAGCCTGTTCCTGGAGCTCAACCGGCTCGGCACCGCCGTGGTGATCGCCACGCACGACCTGTCGCTGATGGACCAGGTGGAGGCGCGGCGCATGATCCTCTCGCAGGGGCGGCTCGATATCTATGACTGACGCGCCCCGCGATACCGCCGAAAATGCCGCGGCCGCCCGCCGGCCGGAAATGCGCGTGCGCCCGACGGCGCCCATCGTGCCGCAGGCGAATGTCTCCGGCCGCGCGCTGATGTTCGTCATCGCCATCATGGCGTTTCTCGCCTGCCTCACCTTCGGCGCCGTCAGTATGGTGCGGGCGACTGCGGCGAGCTGGCAGAGCCAGATCTCCCGTGAGATCACCATCCAGATCAAGCCGGACGACGATCTCGACATGGAGAAGGCGCTGACGGATGCGCGCGACCTCGCGCTCACCTTCGCCGGCACGCGCGACGGCACCATCGTCGACAAGACGGCGACGGCGCGCCTCCTCGAACCCTGGCTTGGCGAGGGGCTGAACATCGACGAACTGCCGGTGCCGCGCCTCGTCATCGTCACCATCGACGAGCAGAGCCCACCGGACTTTACCGCCATGCGCGCGGCGCTGGCGGAGAAAATCCCACAGGCCTTCCTCGACGACCATCGCACCTGGGTCGACCGGCTCGTCGCCATGGCTCGTACCACCGCCTTCATCGGCACGGGCGTGCTGGTGCTCGTCTTTTCCGCGATGGTGCTGACGGTGGTCTTCGCGACGCGCGGTGCGCTTTCCGGCAACAGGCACATCGTCGAGGTGCTGCATTTCGTCGGCGCCGAGGCGAGCTTCGTCGCCTCCGAGTTCCAGAAGCATTTTCTGCTGATCAGCCTGAAGGGCTCCTTTGCCGGCGGGTTCCTGGCGGCGCTGTTCTTCGCCATTGCCGGCTTCTGGCAGGGCCGTGCCATCGCGACGCCCCAGAGCGACCAGGCGACAGCCCTTTTCGGCACCTTTTCCATGGGGCTGACGGGCTATCTCGGCATTGCCGCCACCATCGTCGTCATCGCGCTTTTGACGACGCTGACGGCGCGTTTCACCGTGATGCGGACGATCCATGAAATCGACCTTATCCGATCCGATCCGTCGCGCACCGACCAGCTGCCCGACCCATGACACGGGCGGGGTGGGCCATTGCCGTAAAACGGACTATCCGTTGCCGCAATCGGGTTCTAAGGACGGAATCATGAGCGCGATGGAACGGGCGAAAGCGGTGCTGCCGGAAGGCAGCCGGCCGCGTGAAGGGCGATGGCGCCGCATGCGGCCCGTCCGGCGCTTCGTGCGCGTTCTCCTGGCGCTTATCCTCATCGCCGCCTTTGCCGGCTTCGTCGGCTTCCTGCAATTCGCCGAGACGGTGGCGGAGATGGAGGCGCCGCGCGATCCGAAGGCCGACGCCATCGTCGTCCTGACCGGTGGTTACCAGCGCATCGACCGCGCCATAGGCCTGCTCAAGAAGGGGGCCGGCGGGCGGCTGCTGATCTCGGGCGTCAACCCCACGACCAGCGGCAACCAGATCCGCAAGCTCACGCAAAGCTCCTCCGCGCTCTTCGAGTGCTGCGTCGACATGGGCTACGAGGCCGTCGATACGATCGGCAACGCCAACGAAACGGCGCGCTGGATCAGCGATCACCAGTTCCGCCGCGTGCTCGTCGTCACCAACAATTACCACATGCCGCGCAGCCTGCTGGAATTGAAGGTCAGCGATCCCCAGACCGACTTCATCGCCTATCCGGTCGTCAATTCGGACCTGAGGAACGGCAACTGGCTGCACCAGCCCGATGTCATGAAGGCCATGCTGTCGGAATATCTCAAATATTGCCTCGCGCGCGTGCGCGCTTTCGCCGGCGCACGCACCTGGTCCGGCCTTCGCGGCGACATGAGCGGCGGCTGAGGAGTTTCGCAGCGCGACAATATCGTGTAGGGCGAAAGAACGTTCCGCTGACAGGCTGCCCGATGATCGTTCTCCGCTCCATTCTCTTCAATGCCGTCTTCTACCTGAACCTCATCGCGCAGATGATCGTGTTCACGCCGGTCTACTTCCTGCTGCCACGCAAGAAGGCCTATGCGATCCCCAAGAACTGGGCGCGCAGCAACCATTGGCTCTTCGAGAAGATCGTCGGCGCGACCTTCGAGATCGAGGGGCTGGAGAACATTCCCAAGGGCGGCTACATCTTCGCGCCGAAGCACCAGTCCTTCTGGGACGCCTATGCGCTGCTGCCCTGGCTGGACGATCCGCTCTATATTCTCAAGCGCGAGCTGACCTGGATCCCGCTCTTCGGCTGGTACATCAAGAAGCAGCGCATGGTTCCGGTCAACCGCAGTGCGCGCGGCAAGGTCATGGCGGCCGTCATGCAGCGCACCAAGGCGGAGATGGATACCGGCCGCCAGCTGATCATCTATCCCGAGGGTACGCGCCGTCCGCCGGGCGCGCCGCCGGAATACAAATACGGCATCGCCCGTCTCTACCGCGATCTTTCGGCGCCGGTCGTGCCCGTCGTGATGCATCCGGGTCTGTTCTGGCCGCGGCGCAAGTTCATCCGCCAGCCCGGCCATTTCAAGGTGCGCATCCTGCCGGCGATTGCGCCCGGCATGGAGCCCGATGCCTTCCTCGCCCACCTCATCGATGTGATGGAAACGGCGAGCGACAAGCTGCTGGTCGAGACGGTGGAGGCCAATCCGCATCTTGAGCTGCCGCCGACGGCGCGTCAGCGACTGGCCGAATTGAAAGGCCGTGCTGCCTGATCAGACCGGGGTGTGGGCGTGGAGGCTTTCTGCCCTGCGCCCCACATCCTCCAGCCAATGGTCGCGGATGCCCATTTCGCGCAGATGCGTCAGCGTGTTGCGCACATAGTCCATGTTATGGCCGGACTTGCCGATGGCGGAGCTGACCGTCACGGCGGCCTCGTCGACCGAAAGCGCACCGGCATATTGGTGGTGGGCACGGTCGATGATGTAGGCGAGCGCCGTGACGCGGCCGCCCTTGCCGAGCGTGGCGGGCAGGCTGCGCTCCTTGTAGACATGGGTCACCAGCTCGCGCTCGCGCAGATAATCGACCACCGCGTCCCGATTTCCCGGTGCGATGCGGAAGGCGACGCCGCGGCAGGAGCCGCCGCGGTCGAGGCCCAGCACGAGACCCGGCTTTTCCTCGGTGCCGCGATGAACCCAGGAGCGCACGCAGAGCGAACGGCGGAAGCCGAAAAGCCGGGCGGGCTGCCGCTCCTCGAACTCGAAGCCCGGATTCCACATCAGCGATCCGTAGCCAAAGACCCAGAATTCGTTCATATCCACCGTCACCGGGCCCATCTCCCCAAAAGCCGCCGCAATTGCCGGCTTTGTCGCAAGTCCGTTCCAGCAGAAGCGCGAAGCGGTTTTGCGGCCGGACTTGCATAAAGGCAAACAGATAAAGCGTTTTTGCGATTCGGTGAAAAGCGGAATTGCGTCTGCGGGCCTATCTGCCCGCCACCATTGGAGAACACTATGGCATCCTCAAGCCAGACCGGCGCTTCCGGGGTCTCGCGTAAATACGTCCGGCTCGCCGTCGCCGTGGTTCTCGCCATCGCACTCTATACGGGCGGGTGGTTCTATGCGGCAAGCTGGCTCAAGGACCGGCTGACGCAGGAACTGGCGGCCTCGGGGCAGGGCCTGCATTCGGCCTCCTGCGGCAATCTCGATGTGCGCGGCTTCCCGTTCCGCATCGGCGTCTTCTGCGATTCGCTCGCCATCGACGACCATCCCTCGGGCCTTTCGGCGACCTTCGGCGCGCTGCGCTCGGCCGCGCAGGTCTATCGTCCCGGTCATGCCGTCATCGAGCTCGACGGGCCGGCGCAGCTGCGCGTGACGCCGGATCTCGTCTTCGACGTGGACTGGGACCTGCTGCGCGCCAGTGCCGTCGCCTGGACGGACGGGCTCGACCGCGCGTCGGTCGCCTATGACGGGTTGAAGGGCAAGCTCAACGTGCCCTCGCAGGCGCTTTCCATCGGCATCGCCGCCACCCATGGCGAAAAGCACATCCGCCGGTCCGGCGAGGCGCTCGACGTGGCGGCATCGCTCGACGCGCTTGCGCTCGATGTCGGCGGAAAGGTGCTGCCGCCCGTCAATGTCGCAGCCGATCTGACGATTGCCGATGCCGCCCGCTGGCTTTCCAGCGAAGGCCCGCCGCCGACCCTGCCGCTCGGCACGAGCGCGGAATTGCGCAGCCTGTCGGTCGATCTCGGCGAGGGCAGGACGATGCGCCTTTCCGGTCCGGTGCGGGTGGGTGAGGACGGCTACGTCTCGGGCGCGCTCGACCTCACCATCGACGGCATCACCGCGTGGCGGGACCGTATTTCCGAGGTGTTCCCGGATGCGGCGGAGACGGTGCAGAAGGTCGCCGGTGCGATCAAGGGCCTGTCGGGTGGCAAGGAGCGAGCGGTCGTGAAGCTCACCGTACAGCAGGGCACGGTCTATCTCGGCCTCTTCCCGATCGGCGAAATCCCGCCCTTCTGATCAATCCTTCTTGTCGACCGGGCGGCCGAAGTTCGGCGCGGACGTATCCTGGCCGGCATGGATGATCGAGCGGCGGATGGCGCGGGTGCGGGTGAAGAGATCGAAGAGTTTTTCGCCGTCGCCCCAGCGGATGGCGCGCTGGAGATAGGCAAGGTCCTCGGAAAAGCGCGCCAGCATCTCGAGGATCGCGTCCTTGTTGTGCAGGCACACGTCGCGCCACATGGTCGGGTCCGAGGCGGCAAGGCGGGTGAAATCGCGGAAGCCGGAGGCGGAATATTTGATGACTTCCGATTCCGTCACCGTCTCCAGGTCGTCGGCGGTGCCGACGATGTTGTAGGCGATGATGTGCGGCAGGTGCGAGACGATGGCCAGCACCTTGTCGTGGTGTTCCGTGTCCATCTCGTCGACCTTGGAGCCGAGCGCCTCCCAGAAGGCAGCGAGCTTGCGCTTGGCGTCCTTGTCGGTGCCGTGCACGGGCGTGAGAATGCACCAGCGGCCCTCGAAGAGTTCGGCGAAACCGGCGTCGGGGCCGGAATGCTCGGTGCCGGCCAGCGGGTGGCCGGGAATGAAATGCACGGTCTTCGGCATGTGCGGCAGCATCTGCGCGACGACCGAGGCCTTGGTGGAGCCAACATCGGTGACGATGGCGCCGGGTTTCAGGTGCGGGGCGATCTCTTCCGCGACCTTGCCCGAGGCGCCGACGGGCACCGAGACGATGACGAGGTCGGCATCTTCCACCGCCTTGCCGGCGTCGCGGACATAGTCGGTTCCAAGTTCCAGTTCCCGCGCGCGGTCCAGTGTCTCCTGGCTGCGGCTGGAAATGGTGACGGTCTTGGCAAGGCTCTTGGCCTTGACGGCACGGGCGATGGAGGAGCCGATGAGGCCGATGCCGATCAGCGCGATCTTGTCGAAATGTCCGTCCGTCATGTCCGTTCCCCTGCGTTCGTCCCGCTCTAGCGGGCGGCCCGGCATTTGTCGAGAGGATCAGCGCCGGGCGCGGTCGCGGGTGGTCGGCACGCCCTGCGGGGCGAGCACCGGCACGAAGACGCGGCGCGAGGCGCGCGCGGCGACGGGCAGGCCCTGGTAGAGCCGTTTCTGGGCCTCGACGACGATGACGCCGGAGAACATCGGCCAGAGCGTGCGCCCCAGCCGCTCGAACGCACCACGCAGCTTCTGCACGCTGCGCAGCTTGGAGGGCGGGAAGAACAGCGCCTCGGCGCTGGCGCCGGGTGTGAAGTTCGTCGCGCGCAGGAGCGCGGTCAACTGGCCGCGCGAATAGGGGCGGCCGGAGCCGAAGGGCGTATGCTCCATGCGCGCCCAGACGCCGCGCCGGTTCGGCACGACGATGACGAGCCGGCCGCCGGGCGCCAGGACCCGCCAGAGTTCCTTCATCGTCTCGCGCGGATTTTCGGCGAATTCCAGCGAATGCACCATCAGCACCCGGTCCACCGAGGCGTCGGGCAGGGGCAGTTCCTCGTCGAAGATCAGGGCCGTGGAGGAGAGTTCGCTCGGCGGCCAGTTCACCGCGCCCTGGCCCGCGGGCATGAAGGCAAAGGTGCGCTCGGTATCCGTGCGGAAGCGGTCGAGATAGGGCACGGCATAGCCGAGCCCGACAAGCCGCTCGTCCGGCAGGCGCGCCCAGAGCGAAGCGAGCGCCATGGAGATGGACTGATCGGCGAGGCGGCCGAGCGGGGAATGATAGAATTCGCGGAGGTCGACGATATCGGCATGCATGGCATGAATGTGCGCGATGGCCCGGTGGACTTCAAGACCGATTGCCTTACATTCGCCCCCGAATGCCCGACTGACATGACGAGGATGCCCCATGAGCCCGCTGGAAATCGACCTCTTTGCCTGCCGCAGCGACAATTTCGGGGTGCTGCTGCACGACCCGGTGAGGGGTCTCACGGCCAGCATCGATGCGCCGGAGGAAAAGCCGATCCTCGATGCGCTCGCCCGCCGGGGCTGGACGCTCAGCCATATCTTCACCACCCATCATCACCACGATCACATCGAGGCGAACCTCGCACTGAAGACGCGGTTCGGGGCCGATATCACCGGGCCGGCGCGGGAATCCATCCCCGGCATCGACCGCAAGGTGGACGGCGGCGACAGTTTCGATTTCGCCGGGCGACGGGTCGAGGTGATTTCGACGCCGGGCCATACGCTGGGACATATCTGCTTCCACCTGCCGGAGGAAAAGCTGCTCTTTGCCGCCGATACGCTCTTTGCGCTCGGCTGCGGCCGGCTTTTCGAGGGGACGCCCGCGCAGATGTGGCAGTCGCTGCAAAAGCTCGCTGCCCTGCCGGACGAGACGACCGTCTATTTCGGCCACGAATACACGCTGTCCAATGCGCGCTTCGCAAGGACGGTGGACCCCGACAATGCAGCCCTTCTCGACCGCGTCGCGGGGATCGAGGACGTGCGGGCGAAGGGCGGCTTCACCGCGCCGACGACCATCGGGCTGGAAAAGGCGACCAACCCGTTCCTGCGCGCGGCCGATCCGGCCATCCGCCGTCATCTCGGCATGGAACGCGCGAGCGATTCCGAGGTCTTCGCGGAAATCCGGGCGCGAAAGGATCGCTTCTGAGCGTCAGGCTGCGGCAGGCGCACGCTTGCGCAAGATCATGTCCTTGGCGGCAAGCACCGCGCCGCCCGTGACCAGCAGGCAGGCGAGTGCGATGCTCCAGGACGGTTCGGCGAAGCCGGAGAGGATGAGCACGAGCGTCGAGAGCAGCGGCGCGGCATAGCTTGCCGCGCCGAGGATCTGGATGTCGCCGTTCTTCACGCCGAAATCCCAGACATAGAAGGCGGCGCCGACCGGCAGCAGGCCGAGGCCGGCGACGGCGAGCCATTCAAGGCTCGTCTGCGGCCAGACGGTGGTTTCCAGCATCAGGTGGCAGACAAGCGACAGGATAGCCGTCGCAAGGCAGAAGCCCGTCACCACATCCGTCGAGACGGCCTCGAAGCTGCGCGTCGCCAGCGAGTAGCCGGCCCAGGTGAAGGCGCAGAGGAAGGCCGCGCCGTAGCCGAGGAGATAGGCGCTGTCGAAGGCGACGCCATTGCGGCCGACGATCAGGGCCGTGCCGCCAAGGCCCAGCAGCGTGCCGACCACGTGGTTCCATTTCAGCGTCTCGCCCGGCAGCAGCGCCGAGCCGGTGACGATGAGCAGCGGCCAGAGATAGGCGATCAGGCTCGCCTCGACGGCCGGCGCATTGCGCAAAGCCGTGAAGTAGAGGAAGTGGTAGCCGAAGAGGCCGAGAATGCCGGTGATCCAGACCTTTGCCGGCTGCTTCAGGAGACGCGCGCGCTCCGGACGGGCGATCAGCACGGCAATGCCGGGCAGGCTGCCGATCAGGAAGCAGATGGCGGAGAGCTGGAAGGGCGGCATCTTGCCGGAGGCGGCGGTGAAGAGCGCCAGCAGCGCCCACATGAGGATCGCCGTAAAGCCGATAAGGGTCGCACGCGTCTTCAAGGTCGTCGCTCCGGTCTGCCGACCGGGGACGCGTCAACCGCCGAAGCGCGTGGCCGAGACGGTGACAGGGCCGAGCTTGGTCGGAATCTGCACATAGACCGGAGCATATACATTCGCCCCTTCGGCCTTGGCAAACCAGATTTCCATCGTCTTCAGCCTGCGCAGATATTCCACGTCGTCACGACCCTTCCTGTAGCCGGACTTCGGAACGAAGCGGATGCCGCAGACGACGGCCTCGCCCTGGAAGCCCTTGGTCGTGAAGGGCTTGGTGCCCTTGGAGGTCAGGCGGAGATCGAGGCGGGACTCGCCGTCGAAGATCGGCAGCGTCTTGGGGCAGACGCGGCTGCCGGCGGGAATGATGAGGCCGGAGATCGGATCAAGCACCGAACGCATGTCGGCATTGGAGACGGGCACCCAGTTGTCCGGCTTCTTGCGCGCCGGCACCATGCTGGAATGCACGACATTGCCGTTGCGGAAGGTGACGTCGATGGCCCGGCCGCGCTTGCCGCTGCGATAGGTCACGGAATAGGAGGTGGCGCGCAGCCTGTCGCGGCTGACGATGCCGGAAACGTTGGTCGTGCCGCGCGTGCTGGCGAAGATGTCGGCAAGGCCGGCCGAATGCAGGCTGCCGGAAATGGAGTAGCGGTTGCCGTTGAATTCCGAGCGGAAGCTGGCGGTCGCGACCGGCAGGCCGGAAAGGCGGATGCTGTAATCCGTGCGGTGCTGGATCTCGGCGGACGAAAGCGTGCCCGCGCTTGCGACAAGCGCGAGCGATGCGACAGCACCGGCAATCAAACCCCGTCCGTTCATCTTCACGACTCTCATGGAGACGCTCCGCTAGCCTGCCATTGCGGCGATTCTACGCCGTGGAAAATTCGAGATTGTCCTGCTATTGCCTGCAAATCATGACGTTTGGCAACTGAATTCCCGCTGAACGGCAGGTTTGGCTTGACGCCGCCGACGAGTGTGACTATAGAACCGCGACTTTCCTAAAAGGCCAGACGGACTGCGGCCGGTTTCGGTACCGGAAACGTATTGTCCTGAACTAAGAAAAATAGGTGTACCATGTCCCGTAGTTGCGAATTGACCGGCAAGGGCGTCCAGTCGGGCAACAATGTGAGCCACGCAAACAACAAGACGAAGCGCAAGTTCCTTCCGAACCTGTGCAATGTCACGCTGATTTCCGACGCCCTCGGCCAGCGTTTCCGTCTTCGCGTTTCCGCTGCTGCTCTTCGTTCCGTCGAGCACCGCGGTGGCCTCGATGCCTTCCTCCTGAAGGCTGAAGAGAACGAACTGTCGATGCGCGCTCGTCTGCTGCGTCGCCAGATCGCCAAGAAGACCGCAGCAGCTGCCTGATTTCAGGCTTTAAGCTGAAGCATTTTCATTGAGGCTTGACCGGGACTCCGGGCAGGCCTCAATGCTGTGCGTACATTGTTGAACTCCAACTGGTGGCATCACCCAGGATAAAAAAATGCTGACGAACCGCGTTACCCTTTTCTATGTCCTCCTAATGACGGCCGTGGTCGTCGCCTCCAACGTGCTGGTGCAGTATCCGCTTTCGGGCGAGCTGTTCGGCATCGCGCTTGGCGATCTCCTCACCTATGGTGCCTTCACCTATCCCGTCGCCTTCCTCATCACCGACCTTACCAACCGCCAGTTCGGCCCGCGCGTTGCGCGCCGCGTCGTGGCGGCCGGTTTCCTCGTGGCGGTGGTCATCTCCTTCGCATTGTCCACGCCGCGGATCGCCATCGCTTCCGGTTCGGCATTCCTTGCCGGCCAGCTGCTCGACATCTCGGTGTTCAACCGGCTTCGCCGGCAGAGCTGGTGGCGCGCGCCGTTGATCGCGTCGCTGATCGGCTCGGTGCTCGACACGATGATCTTCTTCTCCTTCGCCTTCGCGCCCGCCTTCTCGGTCTTCGGTCCGAACGATGCCTTCGCCATCGAATGGGCGCCGGTGCTCGGCGTCTTGACCACGGAAGCGCCGCGCTGGATCTCCTGGGCGCTCGGCGACTTCTGCGTGAAGGTGATGGTCGGCATCGTCATGCTGCTGCCCTACGGCGCGCTGATGAGCAAGCTGAAGCCCATGCCTGATGTCGAGAAGCTGGCCTGATTGAAAGAGCCGTCCACCCTGGTGGACGGCTTTATTTCAGACGGAATTCCAGCATCAGATTGCGCTGAAGGATGGAATGGTTGTCGTCGGAAACGACGATGATGCGGATGTCGTTTTCTCCCATCACCACCACGTCCAGACCTTCCATATTGTCGATCTGGTGGCTGAGATCGGTGTCGATCAGCACTTCACCGTCGACGGTCGCGCCGGGACGGATCGTGTCGCCGGCGATACGGCGAATGCGCATGCCGACGCCATCCGACAGACGATAGCGGCGCTCCAGCAGCAGGAGATCGCCGTTGGGCAGGAAGGCGCCGTCGGTGATGTCCCAGGGATCGGCGCGCTTGACGGCGAAGAGGCCCTTGCGCGGCCCTTCCAGTACCGCGGCGAAGACATTGCCATCGGCGTTGAGGCTGCGCTCCGTCACGGCCACGGGCGTCACGCCGAGCGGTCCCGTCGCCGGCGACATGGCAAGCGTCTCCATGCCGCGGTTCATGCGCATTTCACCGGGATCAAAGGGGAAGGGCAGGCGCCGCTTGGGCTTCGCCTCCATGAAACCCGGATCGGGATAGACGTCGATACGGTGGAACACCTCGAAGCTGACGAGGGCTTCGCCCGGGCGCAGCGCAAGGCCCTCGGCATCCATCTTGAACTTGATATTCTCGTCCTGTCCGTCCCGGTCGAACATCGAGCGGACCTTGACGTCCGCAAGGCCGCTCAGCCGTCCTTCCGTATCCCGCTCGATGCGGCCGGTCAGCCAGTGACCGGTGTCGAGCACGGCGACGAAACTCTGCCGGTCCTCACGGAAACGGATCGCGGACACGGCGCCGAGCAGGGCATTACCGGAGGCATAGGTGATGCCGCCGAGGAATTCGAGCTTGCCGAAATCGTGCTGGTCGGAGCCGGAGACGAATTGCGAGAAAGCGCGATTGGTGACCGGCACGTCGGCGATTTCGGCCATGGCCGGTCGGACGAGCGGCAGGGCCAGCAGCGCGGACAGCGCGAGGACGCAAAGCCCTCGCGCCAGAGGCGCCGGTTCAGCCCGCACGGCGTCGGCCGGCGGGGCGGCGGGCGGTGGATTCGTCGGCGAAGAGCGAGGCAAGCTGCTCGGTCATGGCGCCGGCCAGTTCGTCCGCATCGACGATGGTGACGGCGCGGCGATAGTAGCGCGTCACGTCATGGCCGATGCCGATGGCCAGGAGCTCGACCGGCGAGCGCGTCTCGATCTGCTCGATGACGGCGCGCAGGTGCCGTTCCAGATAGTTGCCGGGGTTCACCGAAAGCGTCGAGTCGTCGACCGGCGCACCGTCCGAGATCATCATCAGGATGCGGCGCTGTTCGGGACGGGCGAGCAGGCGGTCATGCGCCCAGATCAGCGCTTCGCCGTCGATGTTTTCCTTCAGGAGACCTTCGCGCATCATCAGGCCGAGATTGCGCCGGGCGCGCCGCCACGGGGCGTCTGCGCCCTTGTAGATGATGTGGCGCAGGTCGTTGAGGCGGCCGGGGGACTGCGGCTTGCCACTGGCGAGCCACTTCTCGCGCGACTGGCCACCCTTCCACGCCTTGGTGGTGAAGCCGAGGATTTCCACCTTCACGCCGCAGCGCTCCAGCGTGCGGGCAAGAATGTCGGCGCAGGTGGCGGCGACGGTGATCGGCCGGCCGCGCATGGAGCCGGAATTGTCGATCAGCAGCGTCACCACCGTATCGCGGAAGGTGGTGTCCTTCTCGCGCTTGAAGGAGAGCGGCTGCATCGGATCGATGATGATGCGCTGCAGGCGCGCGCTGTCGAGATATCCCTCTTCGAGGTCGAACTCCCAGGCGCGGTTCTGCTGCGCCATCAGGCGGCGCTGCAGGCGGTTGGCCAGGCGGCCGACGGCGCCCTGCAGGTGGGCGAGCTGCTTGTCGAGGAAGGCGCGCAGCCGGTCCAGCTCCGCCTCGTCGCACAGTTCTTCCGCGGTGATGGTCTCGTCGAATTCCTGCGTGAAGACGGCGTAGTCGACCTTCTCGTTGAAATCGGAGAAGGGCTGGTTGGGGCGGCGGACCTCGCCGGGCTTCTCCGTCTCGTCGCCGTCGTCCTCGACGAGGTCGTCGTCGGAGATTTCCGCGCCGTCCATCTCGCCTTCGTCCATCTGCTCGTCGGACGTCTCGTTCTCGTCGGCGGGGGCGGAATCGTCCCCGGCGTCTTCCTGGCTGTTGTTTTCTTCCTGCTCGTCGCTGCGCGGCTGGTTCTCGTCCTCGGGCGTTTCCGAATCGTCCGGCTCGGTCTCGTCCTCGCCGTATTGCTCGGCGACGTTCATGGAGGCGAGCATGTTGCGCACGACGCGCGAGAAGGCCTGCTGGTCGTTGATGGCGGCCGAAAGGCCCTCCATGTCCCCGCCGGCCTTGTCTTCGATGAAATCGCGCCAGAGATCGAGCACCTGGCCTGCGGATGCCGGCGGGGCCTGCCCGGTCAGCTTCTCGCGCACGATGAGCGCCACGGCCTCTTCGAGCGGCGCATCGGCCTGACGGGTGATCGCGCCGAAATTCGCCTTGGCGTATTTCTCGGTCAGCATGGTGGTGAGGTTCTGCGCCATGCCCTGCATGCGGTTGGAGCCGATCGCCTCGACGCGCGCCTGTTCGACGGCGTCGAAGATCGCCCGGGCGTCCGCGCCCTGCGGCGACATGGTCGCGTGGATGCGGGCGTCGTGGCAGGCCTTGCGCAGCGCCATCGAATCGCCAAGGCCGCGGGTGATCGCGACTTCGGCCGGCGAGGGACGCTTGGACAGTTCCGGCAGGCGGATGCGTTCGCCGGTCATGCCGGGGCGCTCGTTGGCGAAGGAAACCTCCACCTCCGCGTCGCCCGAGACCGCGCGCACGCAGCCCGTCACCGCGCGGCGGAACGGTTCCATGTCGACCACGCCGCCGGGCCTCGGCTTGGAATTGTCTCCGCGAGCTGCCATGCGCTTCACCTTGCCGTCAGGCAGTCGCTTCCAGGACGATATTGGCGGCGCTTTCCTTCAGCTCCACGCCGAAGGCGCGCTGGTAAAGCTCGGCCACCAGCGTGCGCTCGAGTTCGTCGCACTTGTTGAGGAAGGTCACGCGGAAGGCAAAGGCGACATCGCCGAAGATTTCCGCATTTTCCGCCCAGGTGATGACCGTACGCGGGCTCATCACGGTCGAAAGGTCACCGTTGATGAAGGCGGCGCGGGTGAGATCGGCCACGCGCACCATGCGCGAGATCGTCTCGCGGCCGTCCTTGCCGGAGGCAAGGCGCTTCACCTTGGCGGCGACGATGTTCACTTCGTTGTCGTGCGGCAGGTAGTTCAGCGTGGTGACGATCGACCAGCGGTCCATCTGCGCCTGGTTGATCTGCTGCGTGCCGTGATAGAGGCCGGTCGTGTCGCCGAGGCCGACCGTGTTGGCGGTGGCGAACAGGCGGAAGGCGGGATGCGGGCGGATGACGCGGCTCTGGTCGAGCAGGGTCAGGCGGCCGGAGGATTCCAGCACGCGCTGGATGACGAACATCACGTCCGGGCGGCCGGCATCGTATTCGTCGAAGACGAGTGCGACATTGTGCTGGTAGGCCCAGGGCAGGATGCCGTCCTTGAATTCGGTGACCTGCAGGCCGTCCTTGACGACGATGGCGTCCTTGCCGACGAGGTCGATACGGCTGACATGGCTGTCGAGGTTGACGCGCACGCAGGGCCAGTTGAGGCGGGCGGCGACCTGTTCGATGTGGGTCGACTTGCCGGTGCCGTGATAGCCGGAGACCATGACGCGGCGGTTGTGGGCGAAGCCTGCAAGGATGGCGAGCGTCGTTTCGCGGTCGAACAGGTAGTCCGGGTCGAGATCCGGAACATAGGCGTCCGCCTTGGAATAGGCCGGGACCCGCAGGTCCGTATCAATGCCGAAAACCTCCCGAACGGATACCGTGGTATCGGGGAGGTTGGAAATATCGAGATCCATCTTGCTCATCACGTCTCCGCGGCAGCCGCCACCCGCGCGCCCGCCCAATATCCTGTTGTCCGGCGTCTGCTCTAGCAGAAGCCGGCCTGCTTTAACAATTGATATGCTTGGATGACCGCGCGAAAACGCTCTTCCGAGCCTCTATCTCCGCCATTTGCATCCGGGTGATGCTTTTTGACAAGCGTTTTGTAGGCGGTCTTGATGTCCTCGGTCGTGGCATTGGCAGAGAGACCGAGCGTATCGAAGGCTTTTGCCTCGAGGGTTTTCAGCTTTCGCGCGCGCGGCTCCATGCGCGGGCCGCGTCCCTTGCCCTGCTCGAAGAAGCCGAAGGGATCGCGGATGCGCTGATTTGCCCCGGCCGTGCCGGAGCGGGCGCTGCCCTGGGTCGGGCCGTTCTTGGCGGCCTTGTTGACGCCGATCGTCCAGGTCGGGCGGTGGCCGGTGATGGCCTCCTTCTGATAGCGGGCGATCTCGTTGTCGGAGAGGCCGGAGAAGTAGTTGTAGCCCTTGTTGTATTCCTTGACGTGCTCGAAGCAGAACATGAAATACTGCCCTTCGGCATTGCGGCCGACGGGCGCGCGATGCACGGCATTTTCCTCGCAGCCATCCCACTGACAGGTCGGCGCGGAGCGTTCGGGACGCTCCACGCGCCGCTTCGTGCGGATGCGGTCGAAGTATTTGGAATCGAGTTTCATGGCGCACATTATGGGGTTGCGGAGGGCCCGCAACAAGAATTGACAAAGCGGATTGTTGCTGGCTTTGTGGGACCCTTTTCCTGCGTCGCGGCCAGGTCTTTCCCGGTCGCTGAAGAGGCCGCAATGTCCATGAAATCCTCCATCGCCGGTAAGCTCGATACCGCCTTTGCGCCCGAGCGCCTCGAGGTCATCAACGAGAGCCACCTGCATGCCGGCCATCAGCCGGGTTATGACGGGGAGGGCGAGACGCATCTGCGCGTGCGCATCGTTTCGGCCGCCTTTGCCGGCATGAGCCGGGTGGCGCGGCATCGGGCGATCAACGATCTGGTGAAGGCGGAATTCGATGCCGGGCTGCATGCGCTTGCCGTCGAGGCGGCTGCGCCGGGCGAACCGACGCGCTGGTGATCAGCCGGCCCGCGGTTCCGGCTCCACGGGGCGGATGCGCAGTTTTGTGATGCGGTTCTTCACCCGCTTCATGACGATGAAGCGTTTGCCATGGAAGGTGAAGGCTTGGCGCTCCTCGGGGATCGATTTGGATTCGTGAATGACGAGGCCGGCGATGGTCGTCGCCTCCTCGTCCGGCAGGCTCCAGTTGAAAGCGCGGTTGAGGTCGCGGATCGAGACGCTGCCGTCGACGACGAGCGAGCCGTCCGCTTCCTGCCGCACGCCCTGCACGTCGACCGCCTTCTCGTCGGAGATGTCGCCGACGATTTCCTTCAGGATGTCCTGAAGCGTCACGAGGCCCTGCACCTCGCCATATTCGTCCACCACGGTCGCGAAATGTTCCTTGCGGCGCAGAAAGGCGGCAAGCTGTTCCTTCAGCGTCGTCGTATCAGGCACGAACCACGGCTTCTGCGCCACCTTGGTGATATCGAGGTTCTTCGGCTCGATGCCGGGTTCGGCCAGCGCGCGCAGCAGATCCTTGGCATGGACCACGCCGACGATGTTGTCGACCGAGCCGGCCCAGAGCGGCATGCGCGTATAGGGGCTTTCCAGCACGGCCTTGACGACTTCCTCCGGCGGATCGCCGGCATTGAGCGCCCGCATGGTCGTGCGGTGGATCATGATGTCGGAAACCTCGAGGGCATCGAGGTCGAGCCCGTTGCCGATCCGGTCCCGCTCGGGCTTCACGGCCGCGCCGTCGCGGGGCGGCTGGCCCGGCCGGCGCTCGGCCTCCGCCTCGCGGATGTCCCGGTGCGCGCGCCACCGCGCGGCGATCGACGCTCGCCAGCCGAAGGCGAGGGCGAGAACGGCGACGCCGAGCGCGAAAAATATCCAGGTCCAGATGTGCGGAGCGAGCGCGGCGGGCGTTTCGCTGTTCATTTCGGCAGCTTTTCCTTGAGGAAAGCGATGACCTCGGATTGCGGTACGTCGTCGGCGACGAAGGACTGGCCGACGCCCCGGGTCAGGATGAAGGTCAGTTTGCCGGCCTTGACCTTCTTGTCCTGCGCGATGGCGTCCATCAGCACCTCCGCCGGCGGCAGGCCGCCCGGAATCTGATCCATGGAGGTCGGAAGGCCGACCTCGCGCAGATGCGCCTCTACGCGCTTGCCATCGTCTGGGCTGCAAAGGTTCAGGCGGGTGGAGAACTGATGGGCGAGCGTCATGCCGATGGCGACGCCCTCGCCGTGCACGAGGCGGGCGCTGTCGTAATGCGTGGCCGCCTCCAGCGCATGGCCGAAGGTGTGGCCGAGATTGAGCAGGGCGCGTTGGCCGTTCTCGCGCTCGTCGGCAGCCACGACGTCGGCCTTCGCCTGACAACTCGTGGCGATGGCCTCGATGCGCGCGTCGCCGCCGGCAAAGACGTCGCGCCAGTTCGTCTCCAGCCAGGCGAAGAAGTCCGGCTTGTCGATAAGGCCGTATTTGGCGACTTCGGCATAGCCGGCGCGGAACTCGCGGAGGGAGAGGGTGTCGAGCACGTCCGTGTCGGCGAGCACGAGGTCGGGCTGGTGGAAGACGCCGATGAGGTTCTTGCCGTGAGCCGAATTGATGCCGGTCTTGCCGCCGACGGAAGAATCGACCTGCGCCAGCAGCGAGGTCGGCACCTGGATGAAGCGCGAGCCGCGGCGCACGATGCCGGCGGCAAAGCCGGTGAGGTCGCCGATGACGCCCCCGCCGAGCGCCACCACCGCGTCGTTGCGCTCGATACGGGCCGCGAGCACGCTGTCGCAGGCGCTGATCAGGTGCTCGAAGCTCTTGGTCTTCTCGCCGGCCGGCAGCACCAGAGAGACGGCGTCGATGCCTTCTGCTCCAAGGGCGCTCATGAAGCCGTCGAGATAGAGCGGGGCGACATGCGCGTCCGTGATGACGGCGATCTTGCGGCCCTTGAGGCGGCTGGCGATCTCGCGGCCGGCGGCAGCGATGAGGCCGGGGCCGATCAGGATGTCGTAGGAGCGGTCGCCGAGGTCGACCCGCACGGTGCGGCGGGCAGTGGCACTGGCAGTCATGGTCATCTCGTCGGGTTTCTCGGGCCGGCGGCGGTGATCGCGGCGAGCACCTCCTCCACCATGGTTTCCTTTTTCACGTCGCGCGACATCACGGTCAGATCGGCTTCCGCGTAGATCGGGTAACGGGCATTCATGAGGTTTTCGAGCGTCTGGCGCGGATTTTCCGTCTTCAGCAGCGGGCGCGTGTCGCGCTTGTTGACGCGCTCCCAGAGCACGTCGAGATCGGCGTTCAGCCAGACAGTGAGGCCGCCGCGCCGGATGTGCTTGCGTGTGTTCTCGTTGATATAGGCCCCGCCGCCGGTCGAGACGACGCGCGGGCCGGAGCGGAGCAGGCGCTTGATGACACGGGTTTCGAGCGCCCGGAACTCCGCCTCGCCATAGGCGGCGAAGAGGTCGGTGATGGACATGCGCGAGACGCGCTCGATCTCGTGGTCGGAATCGATGAAGGGAATGCCGAGCGCCTGCGCGGTCATGCGCCCGATCGCCGATTTGCCGGCACCCATGAGGCCGATCAGCACGAGGTTGCGCTTGCCAAGCGCTGCTCGGGCCTGTTCGGCGAGCGTGGGGGCGGGAGGGGCCTGGTCGGTCGGCTCGATCATTCGCATTTCCGGGGTTTCGTCCCTTTCCGTATCGATAAAGCGCGGGAAGCGTCAAGCCTGCCGCGCCGTCCATCCCTTGCGCTCGATGGATGGCGAGGCGATATAAAGGGCATCGTCCCGGAGAGCGCCATGCCCACCCTGTTCCGATTCCTGTTCTTCTGCGCCGTGATCGCCGGGTCGATCTACGGCACGATGGTGGCGCTGGTGACCTTCGTGCAGCCGACGGAGCGCGAGGTGACGATCCGCATTCCCTCCGAACGGGTCAACCCGCAGCCATGAGGGATCCATCCGCCCTAAAGGTCGAGTCCTTTCTCGAAATGATGAGCGCCGAGCGCGGCGCGGCGACGAACACGCTGCAATCCTACGAGCGGGACCTGGAGGATGCGCAGTCCTTTCTCAACGAGCGCGGCATACGCCTGACTGAAGCGACGCCGGACGACCTGCGCGCCTATCTCGGTCATCTCGCCCGGCAGGGTTTTGCCGCCTCCTCGCAGGCACGGCGGCTTTCGGCGCTGCGGCAGTTCTTCAAGTTTCTCTATGGCGAGGGCCTGCGTGGCGACGATCCCACCGGCATTCTCGATGCGCCGAAGAAGGGTCGCGCCCTGCCCAAGACGCTGAGCGTCGACGATGTGACGCGTCTCATCGCGCGGGCGGAGGCCGAGGCGGCCGAGCCCGGCGGCAACCTCCTCCTCAAGCGGCGCATGCATGCGCTCGTCGAACTGCTCTATGCGACGGGCATGCGCGTGAGCGAGCTCGTTTCTCTGCCGGCGAGTGTGCTGGCACAGACCGGGCGGTTCCTCGTGGTCAAAGGCAAGGGCAACAAGGAGCGCATGGTGCCGCTGTCGCGCGCCGCCGTTGTCGCGCTCACGGCCTATGGCGAGGCGCTGGCGGCCGAGATGGGCGAGGATCCCGCGACGGGGGCCTTCCTCTTTCCTGCGCAGAGCAAGGAAGGGTACCTGCCGCGCCAGGTTTTTGCACGCGACCTGAAGGCACTGGCCGGGCGGGCGGGGATCCGGGCCGCGACGCTTTCGCCGCACGTCCTTCGCCATGCTTTCGCCAGCCATCTCCTGCAGAACGGGGCGGACCTGCGCGCAGTGCAGGAACTGCTGGGCCATCAGGACATTTCGACGACACAAATCTATACGCATGTGCTGGAAGAACGGCTGCATCAGCTCGTTCAAACCCATCACCCCCTTGCCAAACAGGCAAAAAAACCGGATTAGGACCCTTCGCCCGCGACTGGCCTCCCTGGCTGACGGCCGTCTGGCGTGGTTTGAGCAAACGATCGGAAACGCATCTCATGCACAACTACCTCGATTTCGAAAAGCCCATCTCGGATCTGGAAGGCAAGATCCACGAGCTGCGCAAGCTCGCCGAAGAAGATGAGAGCGTCGACACGACGGACGAGGTCGGACGGCTGGAAATCCGCGCCCGCGAGGCGATGGCGGACATCTATTCCAAGCTGACGCCCTGGCAGAAGACGCAGGTCGCGCGCCACCCGCAGCGCCCGCATTTCGTCGATTACGCCAGCCAGCTTTTCGAGGAATTCACCCCGCTTGCCGGCGACCGCAAGTTCGCCGAGGACGAGGCCATCCAGGCCGGCCTCGGCCGCTTCCGCGGCGAGGCCGTCGCCATCATCGGCCAGGAAAAGGGCAACGACACCAAGTCGCGCCTCAAGCACAATTTCGGCAGCGCCCGGCCGGAAGGCTACCGCAAGGCGATCCGCGTCATGGAAATGGCCGACCGTTTCGGCCTGCCCGTCATCACGCTGATCGACACGGCCGGCGCTTATCCCGGCATCGGCGCGGAAGAGCGCGGCCAGGCGGAAGCCATCGCCCGTTCCACGGAAATGTGCCTCAACATCCGCGTGCCGATCGTCTCGATCGTGCTCGGCGAAGGCGGCTCGGGCGGCGCGATCGCGATCGCCACGGGCGACCGCGTCTACATGCTGGAGCATGCCATCTACAGCGTGATCTCGCCGGAAGGCGCCGCCTCGATCCTCTGGCGCGATTCTACCCGCGCCAAGGAAGCGGCGAGCAACATGAAGATCACCGCAGAGGACCTGAAGGCCTTCGGCATCATCGACGGCATTATCCAGGAGCCGGTCGGCGGTGCGCACCGCGATCCGGCCGCCGTGATCGGCCGTGCGGGCGACGTCATCGCCGCGGCGTTGAAGGATCTCGGCGCCAAGCCCGGCGACCAGCTTCGCAAGGAGCGCCGCCAGCGCTACCTCAATATCGGTCGCCAGCTCTGACAGGCGGCTTTTGGCGGCGCGTGACGCCGCCAATGCCCAATCTCGGCCACAATCCTTGTGTCTGAACAGGTGCGGTCTTCCGGCGACCTCGCGAAAGAATTTCCGGTTAAGAATTTATGAAGTATAAGCCGGTTACGACTGCGCGTCCCGCCCCGCCGGCGCGACGGCTCGCGATCTGACGATTGTTCACGGACTTCTGGAATGCGCCTGACTGTTCTTGCCGCCGTATCGCTTCTTGCTGTGGCAGCCGCCGGCTGCACGAACGAGACGCTCGACTCCTTCGACAAGGTCGATGTCGACCTGAAGAAGGTCTCGAGCAAGACAAGCTATCAGCTGTCGTCCTCCGTCATCGGCAAGCTTGCATCGATGAACATCGACCGCTCCTCGCCGATGATGCTGCGCATCTTCAAGGAAGAGGGGCGGCTGGAGCTTTGGAAGGCCGACCGCGCGAACCGCTTCCAATTGGTGCGCAACTACAAGATCTGCGCCTGGTCCGGCAAGCTCGGCCCGAAGACGAAGGAAGGCGACCGTCAGGCGCCGGAAGGCTTCTATCCGCTCGCGCGCGCCAACCTGAACCCGAATTCGAGCTATTACCTGGCGATCAATACGGGCTTCCCGAACAATTATGACCGCGCCAACAAGGCAAGCGGCACGCATCTGATGATCCACGGCGCCTGTTCGTCGTCGGGCTGCTACTCGATGACCGACGAGCAGATGGTGGAGATCTTCGCCTTCGCGCGCGACGCCTTCGACGGCGGCCAGAAGACGATCCAGCTCCAGGCCTTCCCCTTCCGCATGACCGCGGAGAACATGGCGCGCCACCGCGACAATCCGAATATCGAATTCTGGAAGATGCTGAAGGTCGGCTACGACCATTTCGAGCTGACGAAGCGTCCGCCCGAGGTCAATGTCTGCGAGAAGAAGTATGTCTTCAACCAGCAGGCCGACAAGCCTTTCACGCCGGCCGGCGCCTGCCCGGCGATGACGACACCGGCGGCGCTGGACGTCGCGCTGTCGAGCTACAACAAGACCTATGCCGCGGCCTATGCCAAGGCGATGAGCAAGTATGAAGGCACTGTCTGGGTGGAGCCGTCCGAAGCCCAGCGCAAGGCCATCGTTGCCGATCAGCGCAAGGGCCGGGAACTCGCCTATGCGCCGACGGGCAATTCGCTCGACGCCGGCAAGCTGATGACCGAACGCGAGATCGAGGCGCAGAAGCGTAAGGTCGAAGAGGCCGAACAGCGCAAGATCGAGGCCGCCGAGCGCGCCAAGCAGGCGGAAGAACAGGCCAAGCTCGACGCCGAGCAGCAGAAGATCAAGGAAGCGCAGGATTTTGCCGCCGACGTCGCCGCCGAAAAGGCGGAGAAGCGGGCGCGCGGCGAAGGCGCCCTGCCGGTGCCGGAAGAAAACCCCGGTGTCGCCGTTGTCGAGACGCCGGAAAAGAAGCCTTTCTGGAAACTCTGGGCTGCCAAGGACACCGAGCCGCGCAAGGCGGAGCCGGCGGCCGGCGTGACAGAGGGCACGGAGCAGGCAACGCTCGATGCCGGTCAGCCGGTGCGCAAGGAGGCAAAGGCGGCGACCGCCGAGGCCTCCGCCCAGACGATGGAAAAGCCGGTGGATGGCGGAACCGTCCTGCCTGTGCCGGAAGCAAATCCAGATAGCCAGGTCGTCGAGCAGACCCAGAAAAAGCCGTTCTGGAAGTTCTGGCAGAAATGACGACCGCTTTTTCCGAAGCCGAGGTCTATGACCTGCGCGGGCTGAAATGCCCGTTGCCGGTGATGAAGGCGCGCAAGCGCCTTTCCACCATGGCGGCCGGCGCCAGCCTCTGGGTCGAGACCACCGATCCCCTTGCGGTCATCGACATTCCCCATTTCTGCCATGAGGACGGCCACGCGCTCGAAGCGAGCGAGCGCGTCGAGGCAGGACACCGCTTCCTGATCCGCAAGAAAGCCTGATCTTCAGAGCAATTCCGGTTTGTCGGTCCAACCGGCGCCGAAGCGATGCCGCGTCGGCCGGATAGCCCCTAGAGTTTGTCAGGGAAAAGTGGGAACCGGTTTTCCCGAAAAGACAAACGAAAACAAAAGAATTTAGAGCATGTCTGGTTCAATCTGAACCTGACAAACTCTAGAACTTGAAACCCGGTACGGCTAGCGGGTTGTCGGCAAGGGCCGCGCGGTCCGGGCGGTCGATCTTCGGCGTGCCGGTGAAGGCGTCGAAGAGGTCGCGCACGAAGGCCTCCGGCAGGTCCTTGGTGATGAGCACCAGCCGCGTGCGGCGATCTTCGGGGTCCGGCCAGGCGGGAAGGCGCTCTGGCGGGTGGAAGACGCTCTGCACGCCGTGCAGCACCAGCGGCCGCTCGGGATTGCTCGACATCTGCACGATGCCCTTCATGCGCAGCAGCTTCTCTCCATGTGCCGAGCGCAGGAGATCGATGAACATATCCAGCGCCATCGGATCGACGGGACGGTCATGCACGATGCTGAAGGAGCGGATCGTCGCGTCGTGGCGCGTGACGTCATGGGCGTGCGCGTGGCCATGATGGTCGTGATCGTGGTGATGATGGTCATGCCCATGACCATGCCCATGCCCGTGCCCGTGACCATGATCGTGCCCGTGACCATGGTCGTGTTGGTGATCGTGCGCTCCCTCGTGCAGCCAGCGGCGCACGTCGGCGGTCTTGCTGCCGGGATCGTAGAGGCCGTTCGAGAGAAGGGCCGAACCGGCAAGGCCGGGGGCATCGACATCCGAAACGCTGGCGCGCGGATTGAGCGCGGCGATCTCGCGCGTCACCGCCTCCAGGGCCGCGGCGTCGGCGAGCGAAGCCTTGCTGATCAGGACGCGATCGGCGACAGCGACCTGCTTGACGGCTTCGGGGTGGTTGGCAAGCGTCGAGAGACCGTTGACGGCATCGACCACGGTGATGACGCCATCCAGGCTGAAGGAATGGGCCAGCACCGGATTGCCCATCACCGCCTGCAGCACGGGCGCGGGATCGGCAAGGCCGGTCGTTTCGATCACCACGCGCTTCAGCGGCTGGATCTTGCCGGACTGCATGCGGTCCATCAGGTCGGCGAGCGTATCGACCAGCTCGCCGCGGATCGTGCAGCAGAGGCACCCGTCGGACAGTTCAATGATGCCGTCGCCGGACTGTTCGACCAGCAGGTGGTCGATGCCCACCTCGCCGAACTCGTTGATGATGACGGCCGTGTCCGTCAGCGTCGGATCCTTCAGGAGCCGGTTGAGCAGGGTCGTCTTGCCCGCGCCCAGAAATCCGGTCAGCACGGAAACCGGCACGCGCCGCTCGGCGAGGGTCATGGCTTTTCCTGTCAGAATGTGGGCCGCGGGATCGGGATCGGCACGTTGGCGATGTCGCCCATGTCGCCGGCCGCGACCTTGTCGTCGCCGGCGGTCTTGGCCGCATCGCCGCCGAGAAGGCCGGCATAGACCAGCTTCAGCGGGCGGTTCAGCTCATGGATATAGGGAGACGCGAGCTTTTGACGCCCGGCCTCGTCGCGGCCCTCGCTGCGCACCTTGGCGGCATGCTTCGAGCAGATGTCTTCCGAGATATCGGCGACGATGTCGCGCGTCTCGCCATAGGGGCGAAGCTGGCCGAGCTTCGTGCCGGTGCCGCCCCGCATGGTCAGGCCCTTTTCCAGCATGCCGGCGGAAATGTCCGCCCGCGCGCCAAGGCTGTCGGAGCCGAGAACGACGGAAACGACGCTGCGGCCGTTGCGGGTGGCCGAAGAAACCTGGTTGAAGCCGGAGGCGCAGATGAAGCCCGTCTTCATGCCGTCCGCGCCGTCGAAGCGGCCGATCAGCATGTTGAAGTTGGGATACTGCTTCTTGCCGGTGGTGAAGCCTTCCAGCGCGAAATAGGGCGCATATTGCGGGAACTCGCGCTTCAGCGTCACGGCGAGCACGGCAAGGTCGCGCGCCGTCGTGTACTGGCCCTTGCCGGGCAGGCCATGCGGATTGATGAAATGCGAGGAGCTCATGCCGATGCGGGCGGCTTCCGCATTCATGCGGTTCACGAAGCCCTGCTCGGAACCGCCGACCGATTCGGCGATGGCGACGGCCACGTCATTGGCCGACTTGACGAGGACGATCTTCAGCGCGCTGTCGAGTGTCATCTTCTGGCCGGGCTTGAAGTACATCTTGCTCGGCGGTTCGGCGGCGGCGTTCTTGGTCATGATGACCGGGCTTTCCAGCGTCAGTTCGCCGGCCTTGATGGCGCGAAACACCGTATACGCCGTCATCAGCTTGGTCAGGGAGGCGGGATACCAGCGCTGGAATGCATCCTCGTGCTCGATGACCTGCAGCGTGTTGATGTCCACCAGCATGCGCGGGTTGGCCGCAGCGCCATTGGCCGTCAGGCTGGCCGTGAGCAACAGGGCGGAGCCCAAAAACCATGCGCTCCGGCGCGTCGTTCGTCCGTTCATCTGCAAGGGTCTGTCCTCGAAATCGGGAGTTGTCTCGAACCGTCGCCCTATTTAACCTATATGGCACCGTGATGGCAAAGCCATCGAACAGCGATGGCCAAATTTCCGGCCGAAATGACAGGACGTGTTGCATGCCCATTCTCAACCGCGCCGCCGAACTGCAGGACGAAATCGCCGGATGGCGCCGGCAGCTGCACCGGGAACCGGAGCTGCTTTTCGCCGTGGAAAAGACGGCGGCGTTCGTGGCGGAGAAGCTGCGCGAGTTCGGCGTCGACGAGGTGGTGACGGGTATCGGCCGCACGGGCGTCGTCGGGCTCATCCGCGGCAAGGACGAGGGGCGCACCATCGGCCTTCGCGCCGACATGGACGCGCTGCCGATCGAGGAGACGAGCGGCAAGCCCTGGGCGTCCATCACCAAGGGCAAGATGCATGCCTGCGGCCATGACGGCCATACGGCCATGCTGCTCGGTGCGGCGAAGTATCTCACCGAAACGCGCAATTTTTCGGGCAATGTCGCCGTCATCTTCCAGCCGGCCGAAGAGGGCGGCGGCGGCGGCAACGAGATGGTCAAGGACGGCATGATGGAACGCTTCGGCATTGCCGAGGTCTACGGCATGCACAATCTGCCCGGCCTGCCGGTCGGGTCCTTCGGCACGCGACCCGGCCCGATCATGGCGGCGACCGATGAATTCAACATCACCGTCAGGGGGCGCGGCGGACATGCGGCCTTGCCGCACAAGACGATCGATCCCATTGTCATCGGCGCGCAGGTCGTCACAGCGCTGCAGACCATCGTCTCGCGCGTTGCCGACCCCATCGCCTCGCTCGTCGTGTCCGTCACCAAGTTCAATGCGGGCTTTGCCCACAATGTCATCCCCGAGGAAGCAAAGCTTGCCGGTACGGTGCGCACGCTGAGCCCCGACATGCGCGAGGAGGCCGAGGCCCGCATCCGCCAGATTTGCGCCGGTCTTGCCAGCGCCCATGGCGCCGAGATCACGGTGACCTATCACCGCAACTATCCCGTTACGGTCAACCATGCGGACGAGACCGGCCATGCCGTGTCCGTCGCGCGTGGGATATCGGGCGCGACGGCGGTCGATGACGCGCTCAATCCGATGATGGGCGGCGAGGATTTTTCCTACATGCTGCAGTCGCGGCCCGGCGCCTTTATCTTCCTCGGCAATGGCGATACGGCGGGGCTGCACCACCCGGCCTACGATTTCAACGACGAGGCCATTCCCCATGGGGTGACCTACTGGGTGAAGCTGGCCGAAAGCCGCCTCGCCGCCTGACAAAAAGAGCCCGGCTGCAGGGACGAACAGCCGGGCAAGTCGGGGAGGATCGAGGGGACGAAACGGTCAGTTGCAGATGCGGACCTTCTTGATGACCACGTTGCCCCACTTGTCGTGGAACTTCTTCTTCTTCCAGAAGCAGTCATAGCCGTAGTCGTCGTCATAGAAGGTCACGTTGGCGCTGTGGCCCCAGCCGTGATGACCATGGCCCCAGCCATTGCCGAAGCCGAAACCGATGGAAAAGTCGCCAGCCTTGGACGGAGCGGCGAAGGAAAGCGCTGCGACGGTTGCAACGACAGCGGAAAGCACGATCTTGCGCATGAGACATTCTCCTCTGGGTTCTCTTGGATGGAGCCATCTCCATCCCATGAACCGAATGTCTCATGATCCCGCCCGCCGGGCTGTTCCTCAGGGAACGCGGCTGCAAGGTCCGAAAACCACTTGGCTTCACGCCCCGGCTTTTGTATGGGTGCAGTCAGTGGTCCCGTAGCTCAGCAGGATAGAGCACCAGATTCCTAATCTGGGGGTCCCGCGTTCGAATCGCGGCGGGATCACCACTTCCTGAAAATCAGACGTCCTCCGTCTCGCGCTCCGGCGTGACGACGCGCGGCTTGGTGCGCACGGACGGCAGGATCGACGGCTGCTTCGTGACGACCTTCTTCGGCGTCGGGGCCTTGAGGCCGAGCATGGAGCGGATACGGTCGGAGACGAGGGGGCGGAAGCGGCTGGCGCGGAAGGGCATGTCGACGGCGCCGTAGCCTTCCGGTCCGTCGTCCTGGCCGCGGTAGAGTTCCATCAGCTTGATGCCGTAGAAGTCGCCGTCGACATAGTGGCGGTAGTGGCCGGTCCAGCGCACGGTATAGATCTGGCCCTTGCGGATGCCCTGGTCGATGGAGACGTTCTTGAAGCGGTCGTTGATGCAGACGACCTTCTGGCCGACCTGGAACGTTGGCATTGGCGTCTCCCCTTTCTCGGTCCCTTCCGTCAGCCGGTCTTGCGGCAGTTGACGCCGGGGGCGTTCTCGCCCTTCATCAGGTCGTAAAGCGTCGCTTCGTCGCCCTTGGTCCACCATTCGTATTTGCCGCCGGCATATTTGGCGCCGGAGGCCGCCATGACGTTGGCGGCGATGACCGTCTCTTCGCCGATGCGCAGGACCGCCAGAGAATTGGCGCCGACATTGATATATTCGACGACGACGCGCTGCTCGGAGTCGCACTGGTAGTTCAGCGTCTCGCGTACCACGCTCTGCTCGGGCCCCGGCAGGCGGATGACGACGTCGGTGTTGTTCTTCAGGCCGGCGAGACGGATCGCCGGCGCGCCTTCCTTGCCCGTCAGGTGCAGGATGCCGTTTTCGAGCTTCCAGGACGTGACCGTGCCGAGCGCGTCGAAGAACTTCTGTTCCTGGTCCATGATGGCGGGCGCGCACATCTTGCGCGTCGCGGCGGCCGGCGCGAAGGCGATGTTGCCGTTCTGCACCTTCAGCTTGCCACGATAGGTGTTGCAGCCGCCATTGCCGCCATAGGAGCCGTCCGGCTTGATCTCCAGCGTCGTCTGCAGATCGTCGATGACGCCATTGCCGCCGATGTCCTCGGCAAGCCATGTGCCGCCCAGCCCGCCCGGGACCGGCTCGTCGGCATAGGCCGGAGCCGCCGCCCAGAGGGCGAGGCAGGCAAGGGTCCATACTCTCAGGCGTCGGTACACAGATTTCTCCAATCGCGTCGGGGCGGAAGACCGCTTTGCGGGGACGTTATGGCCGTCCGGGCGAAAAGGTCAAGCCAAGGGTTCCAGAAGAGGCCCCCGGCCTCCGCTTTACAGCATTTCGACGACTTGTTGCAGGCGTCTTTCGCCTGTAGAGCCTTGGGCGGATAACAAGAAAACCGCGGACAACATCATGGCTCCCGACGCTCGGCAAAAGCGCCGTATCACCATTCTCGGCTCGACAGGCTCCATCGGCACCAGCACGCTCGACGTGGTACGCCAGCTCGGCGGACGTGAGCGTTACGAGGTGCTGGCGCTGACCGGCAACGGTAATGTCGACCTGCTCGCCGCGCAGGCGAAGGATTGCGGCGCGCGCCTGGCCGTGACGGCGGACGAGAGCCGCTACGGCGCGCTGAAGGAAGCGCTTGCCGGCAGCGGCATTGAAGCGGCAGCGGGACGCGCCGCGCTGCTGGAGGCCGCGTCTGACGAAGCGGACTGGGTGATGGCGGCAATCGTCGGCACGGCCGGTCTTGCGCCGACGCTGGCCGCCGCGAAGAAGGGCGCCGATATCGCGCTTGCCAACAAGGAATGCCTTGTCTCCGCCGGCGATCTCTTCGTTCAGGCGGTGGCCGAAGGCGGCGGACGGCTGATCCCCGTCGACAGCGAACACAGCGCGATCTTCCAGGCGCTGGAGGACGACCAGCGCCATGCCGTCGAACGCATCGTGCTGACGGCGTCCGGCGGGCCGTTCCGCACCTGGAGCCGCGAGCAGATGGCCGGCGTGACGGCGGATATCGCGCGCGCTCATCCCAACTGGTCGATGGGGCTGAAGATTTCCATCGGCAGCGCCTCAATGTTCAACAAGGCGCTGGAGATGATCGAGGCCAAGCACCTCTTCGACGTGCGGCCGGAGCAGATCGAGGTGGTGGTACACCCGCAGTCGATCATCCATTCCATGGTCGGCTATGTCGACGGTTCGGTGCTGGCGCAGCTCGGCGCACCGGATATGCGCACGGCCATCGGCTATGCGCTGACCTATCCCGAGCGCTCGCCGCTCAATGTCGACCGGCTGGATTTTGCAAAACTTTCGCGGCTCGATTTCGAGGCGCCCGACGAGGCGCGTTTCCCGGCGCTGCGGCTCGCCCGCACGGCGCTGACGCGCGGCGGCTTGCAGGGCGCGGTGATGAATGCGGCGGAGGAGGTGGCGTTCCACGCCTTCGTCGCCGGGCGCATCGGTTTCCTCGAAATGGCCGACATCGCCGAAGCGGTCATGGACCGGCTCACGCATCTGCCGCCGGCCACTTCCATGGACGATGTGTTCGCCGCAGACGAAGAAGCCCGGCGGGTGGCCGCCGGGCTTGTCGGATAATCGTTCCGTTTCGCCGTATCAGGCCACGGCGCGGGCCAGTGCACAGCGCGACCAGAGCGAATGCAGCGCGCCGACCAGATTGTCGATATCGGCATCGGTGTGCAGCGGCGTCGGCGTGATGCGCAGGCGCTCGGTCTTCTTCGGCACGGTCGGGTAGTTGATCGGCTGGACGTAGATGCCGAAATTGTCGAGCAGCAGGTCCGAGATCCATTTGCACTTGGCGGCATCGCCCACCATGACCGGCACGATGTGGCTCGGGTTCGGCATGTGCGGAATGCCGTTGCGGTCGAGCAGCGAGCGGAGACGGCGCACGCGCTCCTGATGCGCGAAGCGCTCGACCTGGCTTTCCTTGAGGTGACGGATCGCGGCGCAGGCGCCGGCGGCAATGGCCGGCGGCAGCGAGGTGGTGAAGATGAAGCCGGAGGCGAAGGAGCGCACGAAGTCGCAAAGCGCGGTCGAGCCGGCGATATAGCCGCCCATGACGCCAAAGGCCTTGCCGAGCGTGCCCTCGATGAGGGTGAGGCGGTGCATCAGGCCTTCGCGCTCGGCGATACCGCCGCCGCGCGGGCCGTACATGCCGACGGCATGCACTTCGTCGAGATAGGTCATCGCGCCGTACTTGTCGGCGAGATCGCAGATTTCCTTGATGGGGGCGATGTCGCCGTCCATCGAGTAGACCGATTCAAAGGCGATCATCTTCGGCGCCTTCGGATCGGCGGCAGCGAGCTTGGCTTCGAGGTCCTTGAGATCGTTGTGCTTCCAGATCACGCGCTCGCACTTGGAGTGGCGAATGCCCTCGATCATCGAAGCGTGGTTCCCGGCATCGGAGAAACAGATGATGCCGGGGATCCTGGAACAGAGCGTACCGAGCGCGGCCCAGTTGGACACGTAACCCGAGGTGAAGAGCAGCGCGGATTCCTTGCCGTGCAGGTCGGCGAGTTCGCGCTCGAGCAGGACGTGATGGTGATTGGTGCCGGAGATGTTGCGGGTGCCGCCGGCACCGGCGCCACACTGGTCGATGGCGCGCTTCATCGCCTCGGTGACGACGGGGTGCTGGCCCATGCCGAGATAGTCGTTCGAGCACCAGACCGTGACGTCCTGGACCCCATTCGCCGTGTGGCGGGTCGCCTTCGGGAAGTTGCCCTTCTGGCGTTCCAGGTCGGCGAAAACGCGGTAGCGGCCTTCCTGATGCAGGCCATCCAGTTCGTTCTTGAAGTAGGTCTCGAAGTCCATCCAGAGTCTCCGGTCCGGGACAATCCGGACGTCATCGTCAGTTGGCGGTCGTTCAATCGGCTATATCAGGCGTCGTTTCGCTGCAACGGCATGTGCTGCGGCAAATCGGCGCCACCTTTGAACCATTCCAAGGTACATTAGCCCGCACAAGGCCATTCCCTATTGATCCGTGTCAAGTCTGCACGAAAAAAGGACGGCCTCAACCGCCCTTTTAATCGAACAGTTTCAACTTTTTCGAGGGGTCAGGCGGCGGCCACCGCGCGCTTGGCCATGACCTTCACCAGATTCGCCCGATACTCCGCGCTGCCATGCAGATCGGAAAGCAGGTCCGCGGCGTCGACAGTGACGCCGGACGTTGCCTCCGGCGACCAGTTTCCGGCAAGCGCGGCTTCCAGCCCGGCATGGCGGAAGACACCGTTGGAGCCGGCGCCCGTGACGGCCACCCGCACCCCGCCATCGCCTGCCTTCGCCACGAAGACGCCGGCCATGGCATAGCGCGAGGCCGGGTTGGGGAACTTGGCATAGGCGGCTTTGGCCGGTGCGTCGAAGGTCACGGCGACGACGATTTCGCCCTCCTCCAGCGCCGTCTCGAAGAGGCCGGTGAAGAAGGCGTCGGCGGGGATTTCGCGCGTGTTGGTGACGATGGTGGCTCCCAGCGCCAGCATGGCGGAGGGGTAGTCGGCGGCCGGATCGTTGTTGGCGATGGAGCCGCCGATCGTTCCCATGTGGCGCACATGCGGGTCACCGATATGGGAGGCAAGGTGGCAGATCGCCGGGCAGGCCGCCTTCAGCTCCGCCGAGGTAGAGACCTCGTAGTGCGTCGTGCCTGCGCCGATGCGCACCCGGCTGCCGCTGACGGAAATGCCCTTCAGTTCCGCGACGTGGCGCAGGTCCACGAGATCGGCGGGTGCGGCCAGCCGCTGCTTCATGGTCGGGATCAGTGTCATGCCGCCGGAGACGTATTTCGCTTCGTCGGAGGACGAGAGCAGCCTGACGGCATCGGCCAGCGAGGATGCGCGGTGATAGTTGGTTGCGTACATGGCGTCCTCCCGTCAATTGGCTGCTTGCCGTGCCGCCGCCCAGACCTTCTGGGGCGTTGCCGGCATGGTGAGATCGTTGTTGCCGATGGCGTCGGTGATGGCGTTCATCAGTGCCGGCGGCGAGCCGATGGCGCCCGCCTCGCCGCAGCCCTTGATGCCGAGCGGATTGTTCGGGCAGGGCGTGATCTGGTGCGAGACCTGGAAGGAGGGCAGATCGTCGGCGCGCGGCATGGTGTAATCCATGTAGCTTGCCGTCAGCAGCTGCCCTGTATCGGGATCGTAGTGCACGCCTTCCAGCAGCGCCTGGCCGATGCCCTGCGCGATGCCGCCATGCACCTGGCCCTCGACGATCATCGGATTGATGATATTGCCGAAGTCGTCGGCGGCAACGAACTGGACGATCTTCGTCTTGCCGGTTTCCGGATCGACTTCGACCTCGCAGATGTAGCAGCCGGCCGGGAAGGTGAAGTTGGCCGGGTCGTAGAAGGCGCCTTCCTTGAGGCCGGGCTCCATGCCGGAGGGCAGGTTGTGCGCGGTATAGGCGGCGAGCGCCATCTGGAACCAGGGGACCGACTTGTCGGTGCCGGCCACCTTCAAGGCGCCGTTCTCGATGACGATGTCGCTCTCGTCGGCTTCCATCAGGTGGGCGGCGATCTTCTTGGCTTTCGCCTCCACCTTGTCGAGCGCCTTGACGACGGCCGACATGCCGACCGCGCCGGAGCGCGAGCCGTAGGTGCCCATGCCCATCTGCACCTTGTCCGTATCGCCATGCACGATGGAGACGCTGTCGATGGGCACGCCGAAGCGGTCGGCGACGAGCTGGGCGAAGGTCGTCTCGTGGCCCTGGCCATGGCTGTGCGAGCCGGTCAGAACCTCGATGGTGCCGACGGCATTGACGCGCACTTCCGCCGATTCCCAGAGGCCGACGCCGGCACCCAGCGAGCCGACGGCGGCCGAGGGGGCGATGCCGCAGGCTTCGATGTAGCAGCTCATGCCGATGCCGCGCTTCATGCCGCGGCCTGCGGCCTCCGCCTTGCGGGCGGCAAAGCCGTTCCAGTCGGCCGCCGCCATGGCGGCTTCCAGCGAGGCTTCGTAGTCGCCCGCGTCATAGTTCATGATGACGGGCGTCTGGTGCGGGAAGGAGCGGATGAAGTTGATGCGGCGAAGCTCTGCCGGCGAGAGACCGAGTTCGCGCGCCGCCGTCTCCATGGTGCGTTCCAGAAGATAGGTCGCTTCCGGCCGGCCGGCGCCGCGATAGGCATCGACCGCGACGGTGTTGGTATAGACCGCCCGCACATTGGCGTGGATGGCCGGGAAATTGTACTGGCCGGACAGCAGCGTCGCATAGAGATAGGTCGGCACCGCCGAGGAGAAGAGCGACATGTAGGCGCCGAAATTGGCGATGGTGTCGACCTTCAGGGCCGTGACGCGGTGGTCGGCATCGAACGCCATCTTGACAGTCGAGACATGGTCGCGGCCATGGGCGTCGGTCAGGAAGGCTTCGGTGCGGTCGCTCGTCCATTTCACCGGCACGCCGGTACGCCTGGAGGCCCAGAGACAGACGATCTCTTCCGGATAGATGTAGATCTTCGAGCCGAAGCCGCCGCCGACATCCGGCGCGATGACGCGCAGTTTGTTTTCCGGCGCGACATTGTAGAAGGCGCTCATGACGAGGCGGGCAACATGCGGGTTCTGGCTCGTCGTGTAGCAGGTGTAGTGGTCCTCGGCCGAATCGTAGATGCCGAGCGCGGCGCGCGGCTCCATCGGGTTCGGCGCGAGGCGGTTGTTGACGATCTTCATCTCCGTCACGTGGGCGGCATTGGCGATGGCGGCGTCGACCGCGGCGCTGTCGCCGATCTCCCAGTCGTAGATGAGATTGCCGGGGGCTTCCGGGTGCAGTTGCGGCTGGCCGGCCTCGAGCGCCTTCACCGCGTCGGTGACGGCGGGCAGCACCTCGTAGTCGACGACGACGGCCTCGGCCGCATCGCGGGCCTCGCCCAGGCTGTCGGCCACCACCACGGCAACGGCATCGCCGACGTAACGCACGGTGTCATGCGCGATCGGCCGCCAGGCGCCCATCTTCATCGGCGAACCGTCCTTGGAATGGATCATCCAGCCGCAGATCAGGTTGCCGATGCCGTCGTCCAGCATCTGCTTGCCGTTGAGCACGCCGATCACGCCCGGCATATCCTCGGCCGCCGACGTGTCGATGCTCTTGATCTTCGCATGGGCGTGCGGGGAACGCACGAATGCGGCGTAACGCATGCCCGGTACGGACATGTCGTCCGTGTAGCGGCCCTGACCCATGAGGAACCGCTTGTCTTCCTTGCGCGCGACGCGCGCGCCGATGCCTTCGACACCCATCTTCATCTCCTCCAGAGAATGGAGGCAACAGGCACCCGCCACAGGCGTTCAGGGGAGCAGCGTAATGTGCAACGGCCGCCCGCCTGGCTGATGCCGATCGCCCATGCCTTATTCCGCAGCCTGCTTGCCTGCCGCGCCCATGTCTTCGGCAGCGGCGAGGATGGCTTTGACGATGTTATGGTAGCCGGTGCATCGACAGATATTGCCTTCGAGGTTCTCGCGAACCGTCGTCTCGTCGAGCTTGGCGCCGTAGCGGTTGATCATGTCGACGGCCGTCATCACCATGCCGGGCGTGCAGAAGCCGCATTGCAGTCCGTGATTGGCCTTGAAGGCGGCCTGCACGGGATGCAGCTCGCCATTGGCGGCAAGACCCTCGATGGTGAGGATTTCCGACCCGGCGGCCTGGGCCGCCAGGATGGAACAGCTCTTCACCGCCTTGCCGTCCATATGCACGACGCAGGCCCCGCATTGCGACGTATCGCAGCCGACATGGGTTCCGGTGAGACTGAGCTGGTCGCGCAGGAAGTGCACGAGCAGGGTGCGGTCCTCGCAATCCTTGCTCACTTTCCTGCCATTGACGGTCATTGCCACTTTCGCCATTCGTTCCTCCCTGGCGGTTTGCCTGCCGCTGGGCGTGATCGATCCGACGGTAGATGCAGCGGGCGTCCTCGCGACGCGGGCTGGGGATCAATCGACACCAGCATTTCTTGTTCGCATGCATTTCAAGTCCGGCGCATGGCCTTTCGGCAATGCCGGTTGCGAGAGCGGTCCTCCGCCGCCTGCGCAACCCCAACAGTCATATCATTTGACTTTTTCCGGCGGCGATCAACCGGTACTTTCAGCCCCGTGCGAAATTTCTCGTGACCGGCATGGCGGCGGCGCATGCAAACGAAGAAGAAACGCTATTTATTCGCGCCGCAAAAAAATAGTTTATTGCCATGGACTTCCCTGATGCTGGCGATATTTTCAATCTCGGACAGACCTGACCGTCGTTGACGGCCCCGGTATGTTACCTGAGTAGAAGGGGATAGTGCGGACCCGGCAAACGCGGCCGCCGCTCAACTTTGGAGAACATCTTCATGAAGAAAGTCATTGCGCTCGTCCTGGTCGGCCTTGCAGCCGCCAGCTGCACGCAGACGGAAAAGGGTGCGGGCATCGGCGCCGTCTCCGGCGCGATCATCGGTGGCGCGGTCACCGGCAACGTTCGTGGCGCGGCTGTCGGCGCGGCCATCGGTGGCATCTCCGGCGCGGTCATCGGCAGCGTCGCCGAGCAGCCCGGCCAGTGCTACTACCGCGACCGCTACGGCCGCCGCTACATCGACCGTTGCCCGTCCGGTTACTGATAGCCGGCACTGCAACCTATGCGAAGCCCCGGATAGTCTCCGGGGCTTTTGCTTTTGTGCTCCGGGCATAAAATGCCCTTCGGTGCTTCAAATCTGCCGCGTCTGCATGTAAAACCGCCGTTAACATTACGGAAAACCTAACGCGTTAGGGTCTTTTCCTGCCTGAAAGCTCCGGATGGATCGGAGCGCCTGAAGTCTGTGTCGGAAGCTGCCGGTCTGCCGTTTGCCCCGCACCTCAAGGAGAAAGGCGACGGATAGCTGCGGATGCGGGATAAAGTGAACCGGCCGGAAAAGAGTTTTGCGTTTCTGAAGGCTGGCACCGCCCTTGCGGTCGCCGCTGCGCTGGCCTGTGGTCCCCTCACTGCCAAACCTGCCTCGGCCTTCGAGATCTTCGGCATGAAGTTCTTCGAGGACAAGGAGGAAACCACCGCCGTCATCGATCCCGTCACCTATACGCTGACGCTCGATCCGGGCACGGATGACGACGATCTCGTCGAGGCGATCGAAAATACCGCGCGGCTGAAGCAGGACGAGGACAAACCCGTCTCCGGCGATCTCGGCCTCGTCATCAAGGCCCGCGACGACCGCGACCGCATCCTTGCCGCGCTCTACGAGAACGCCCGTTACGGCGCGGTGGTGAATGTCTCGATCAACGGACAGGATCTCGATTCGCTGCCGCCCAACCCCGAATTCAACCAGAACGGCCCGGTTCCGGTGACAATCAGCGTCCAGCCGGGGCCTGTCTTCACCTTCGGCGAGGTCGCCTTCTCCGGCGACGCCGAGGGGCGCAACCCGGCGGACTATGGGCTGGTGCCCGGCGCGCGGGCCGATTCCACCCTCATCCTGAAGGCCGGCGAGAAAGTCGTCGTCGATCTCAAGGCCGAAGGACGGCCGCTCGCCAGGTTGACGGACCGCAACGCCACCGCCGACCACAAGACGCAGACCGTCGACGTGGTGATCGCCGCCGAGGGCGGACCGGTCGCGCCTGTCGGCGAGGTCGGCGTTACCGGCACCAAGACGGTCGATCCGGTCTTCGTGCAGCGTTATTCGCGCATCAATGCCGGCCAGCCCTATTCGCCGGAGGCCCTCAACAAGGCGGCCGAGCGGCTGCGCACGCTCGGCGTCTTCTCCAGCGTCACCATCCGCGAGGCCGGCAAGCTGGCGCCGGACGGTTCGCTGCCGATGACCATCGAGGTTTCCGAGGGCAAACATCGCTACTTCGGCGTCGGCGCGCAGGTTTCCAACACGGACGGTCTTGGCCTGCAGGGCTATTGGGGTCACCGCAACCTCTTCGGCCAGGCAGAATCGCTGCGTGTCGAAGGCGCGATCAACCGCATCGGCGAGGCGAACGATCTCGGCGAACTCGACTATTCGAGCGCCATCCTGTTTTCCAAGCCCGGCGCCTTTGGTCCGGCGACCACCTTCAATGCCAGCGTGAAGGCGTCCATCGTCGATCCGGACGCCTACAAGGCCTTCACGATCACCGGCGCGGCGGGCGTCAGCGTCGAGCTTTCCGACCAGGACACCGTGAGCGGCGGCGCCGAATTGATGTGGAGCAATGTCGAAGACGCCTTCGGCAAGAACAAGTATCTGACGGCCAGCATTCCGATCGAGTATGTGCGCGATACCCGCGACAACAAGCTCAACCCGACCGAAGGCTATCGCTTCATGATCAATGCGAAGCCGAGCTACGAGAATTATCGTGGCACCTTCTTCTCCAGCTTCGAGGGCGCGATCACCGGTTACCAGGCGCTCGGGGCGGAGGATCGTTTCGTGCTGGCCGGCAAGCTGGCCGCGGGCACGATCATCGGCGGCGACCAGCTTTCCGACATTCCGGCGACGCGCCGCTTCTTCCTCGGCGGCGGCGGCACGGTGCGTGGCTACAGCTACCAGCAGATCTCGCCGCGCAATGGCGCACAGCAGCTTCTCGGCGGACGTTCCTATGTGGCGGCCTCCGCGGAGGCGCGCATCGGCATCACCGAGACGATCGGCCTCGTGCCCTTCATCGACGTGGGCACGGTTTCGACCGACGAAGTGCCCGACTTCAAGGATATCAGGGCGGGCGCCGGCATCGGCGTTCGCTACGCAACGCCGTTCGGTCCGCTCCGGCTCGATGTCGCCGTGCCGCTGAACAAATATCCCGGTGGCGCCTCCTTCGGGGTCTATGCCGGCATCGGCCAGTCCTTCTGACTGTCGCCCCAATTTTCAGCTAGGCTCTTGATCCGTCGCGCGATTGGGATTCTAGACGTTGAGGAGCGATTCCGCGCTCCCGCACGCGAAATGGATGAAGCATGAACAGGCTGTCCCGAATTCTCCGCGCCACGCTCCGCTATCTCGGTTACGGCCTTGCCGTCCTGATCGTTTTGATGGTTGCGATGCTGGGGTTCGTCGGCTTCACCGATACCGGCGCGCGGATGGCGGTTTCCTATGCGCAGAAGGTCGCGGCGGCGAGCGGGCAGGTGATCGCCATCAGCGAACCATCGGGCCTGCTGACGGGCAAGCTGCGTGCGAAGACCATCACGCTCGGCGACGAAACAGGCACCTATGCGGAGATCCGGGACCTTGCCATCGACTGGTCGCCGCTCCGGCTTCTCGCCTTCAGCTTCGAGGCGGACCGGGTTTCGGCCTCCTCCATCTCGCTGACGCGCCTGCCGAAATCCAAGCCCGACGCGGAAGCGTCCGACAAGCCGTTCACCCTGCCGGTGGAAGTGCATGTCAACTCGCTCGCCATCCCCGAGCTTTTCGTATCAGGCGCGGTCGCCGGGCGTGACCAGCGCCTCGTCGTCTCGGGCCGGGGCGATGCGACGGCCGAAAGCGTCGCGGTCAAGCTCTCGGCCTCTGAAAAGGCGCGGCCCGATGCGCGTGTTGCCGCCGATATCGTCTTCAATCCCGCCGAGAACGTGCTTCGCCTCGAAGCCGACGTCGCCGAGCCCAAGGGCGGCGTGCTGGCCGGGCTGCTCAAGCTGCCGAACGATCCGGCCGTCGCGATCCGCCTGACCGGCGACGGTCCGCTTTCGCAGTGGAAGGGCCGTCTTTCCGCCGCGCTCGACGGCACCGAAATGCTGCGGGTCGACGGCCGTCACGACCTCGCGACGAGCGGCCTGCATACCCTCACGCTGAAGGGGGGCGGAACGTTCGATGCGCTGATGCCGCCGCAACTGCGCCCGCTCTTTGCCGGCGAGACCGGCATCGACGTGATCGCGGCCTTCGACGGCACGGACATGCTGCGCATCGAAAAGGGCGCGATCGCGACGGGCGCGATGACGCTCGCCGCATCCGGCACCGTCAGCGCCAGCGGCACGAACGACCTCGACGTGAAGCTCGCCGGCAAGGACGGTCCGATCGACTTCCGCTGGCCGCTGGCCGAAGGCGATGCCCGCGTGCTCATCGACGGCGCGGATATCGCGTTGACGGGGCAGGCAAAGGCGGCAGCGCTGGAAGCCCATGTCTCGGTGGCAGCCGCGGATCTGCCCGCCGGCCGTATCGAGGCGATCCGCCTGACGGCGACGAGCGATGCCTTCAACGTGGCTGATCGGTCCGGCCGGATCGATGCGACGCTCGAAACCGGCCTGACGGCCTTCACCAACCCGGATGTCGACCGTGCGGTGAAGGGACCGGCGAAGCTCGTTGCGACGCTGAACGTCTCGCCGGGCGAAATCGCCTTCGATCCCGCGACGCTGGAAAGCGCCAGCATCGGCGGTACGCTTTCGGGCCGCTATGGGCTGGAAAGCCGGGAGGCGGATGTCAATTTCCGCCTGTTCGCGCTGCCCGCCGTCCTGCCGCCTGCAATGGCGGGCAAGTTCGACACTACCGTCGCCACGGAAGGGCGCCTTAAACTGGCAAGCGACGGCGGGCTTCAGGTCTCCGGTCTTCAGGTGAAGTCCGGCACGCTGGAAGCGGCGGGCGATGTCTCGCTCGGCAAGGGCAATCTGGAAGCCGCACTCACCGGCAAGGTCCTCAACCTCGGCAAGCTGCTCGCCGATGCGGCGGGCGAAGCCGCGTTCGAGCTCTCGGCGACCGGTCCCGTCGAGGGGTTAGATGTCTCGGGCAAGATCACGTCGAGCGGCGCGACCCTTTCCGGCCGCACGCTGAGCGACCTCGTCGTGACGCTGAAGGGCAAGGCCGTTGCCGACAGCCCTTCCGGCGAACTGACGGCGACGGGCGCGCTCGACGGACAGGCGATCAACGTGCGGTCCAGCATCACGTCGGAAGGCGGGCGGATCTCCGTGCCGGTGCTGGAGGCGGAGATCGGCTCCAACACGTTGAAGGGGTCGCTGGCGCTGGCGCGGAACTTCATGCCAGACGGCACGATCCGTTTCGACTTTCCCGATCTCGGCCTGCTCGCCGCCATGGCGGGCCAGAAGGCGGCCGGCGATCTTTCGGGGCAGATCGAGTTTGCAACGACCAACGGCAAGACGTCGGCCAGCGTGCAGGCATCCGGCTCCGGCATTCGCCGCGATGCGGTGAACATCGTCAAACCCGTCGTCGACCTTGCCATTGCCGATCTCGCGACGGCGGCGATTACGGGCACGGTGCGCGCCGAGCGCGTCGCCTCGGGTGACAACCGGCTCGATGCCCTGAGGCTCGACTTTTCGCGTGAGGGACAGGCGACGAGCTTTGACGTGACCGGCCGTCTCGACGGCGCGCCGCTGGTGACGAAGGGCAAGGTGCTGCAGCGCGACGGTGGTCTCGATATCGCCCTTCAGGCCGTGGAGGCGGCGCCGAGGCGCATTGCGCTGAAGCTGGCCAAGCCGACGACCATCGGCGTCGCCAATGGCATCGCGACGCTGGATGGCCTGACCATCCAGGCGGGACGCGGTTCCGTGGCGGTTTCCGGCAAGGCGGGCGAGGCGCTCGACCTGTCGCTCCGCCTCAACGCCGTGCCGGCGGCGCTGATCAACAATTTCGCCGCCACGCTGGGGGCGGAAGGCACGATCGGCGGGACGGTGACGGTCAAGGGCAAGGCGGCAGCGCCGGTCGTCGGCTATGCGCTCGACTGGAGCGGCGCGGTGACCAGCCAGACGCGGGGCGCGGGCGTCGGCGCGCTCGACATCAATGCCAAGGGCGAATTCGCCAACAACCAGGTGCGGCTGGATACGGTTCTCTCGGGCGCGGGCGGCCTTTCCTTCCGTGGGGGTGGCACGGTCGGCATCGGCGGGGCGACGCCGCTCGGGCTGAAGTTCAACGGCACGGTGCCGTTCGGCCTGTTGCAGGGCCAGCTTTCCGCGCAGGGCTTCGTCCTCACCGGCAATGCCAATGTCGATCTGTCCATCGGCGGTACGGCGGGGGCACCCTCCGTCACCGGCAGCATCACGGCGGGCGGTGCGCGCCTTGTCGACGTGCGGCGCAATCTCGCGGTGGAGAATCTCACCATCCGCGTCAACATGGACGGGCGGCAGGCGGTGATCGAGACCGTCTCGGGCAAGTTGGCGAGCGGCGGGCAGCTTTCGGCGAGCGGCACGGTCGGCATCGATCCGGCAAGCGGGTTCCCTGTGGACGTGGCGATCAAGCTCGGCAACGTCACCTATGTCGACGGCACGCTGGTGACGGCCAATGTGACGGGCGACCTGACGCTGAAGGGGCCTGTGGCAGGCCTTTCCCTCGGCGGCAAGGTGCATATCAACAAGGCGAACATCACTCTCCCGCAGAAACTGCCGGCCTCGCTTTCCGAGATCGACATCAAGCACCGCAACGCCCCGGCCGACGTCAAGCGCATGACGGCCGATGTGCAACGGCAGCAGGGCGGCGGGGGCGGCGGGCGCGGTATCGCGCTCGATCTGACCATCACCTCGCCCGGCCAGCTCTTCGTGCGTGGCCGCGGCATCAATGCGGAAATGGGCGGCGACCTCACCATCACCGGAACCTCCGCATCGCCCATCGTGTCCGGCGGCTTCGAGCTGGAGCGCGGGCGCATGGAAATCCTGACCCGGCGCCTCGATTTCACCAGCGCCCATATCGGCTTTGCCGGCGGCCTCGTGCCGACCGTCAATCTCGTGGCGGCCAGCACCGCGGGCACCACGGAAATCACCGTGACGGTTGCCGGCCTTGCCAACAATCCGACCGTCACCTTTGCCTCCTCGCCCTCGTTGCCGCAGGACGAGATCCTCGCCCAGCTCATCTTCAACCGCTCGATGTCGAACCTTTCGGCGGTGCAGATCGCCCAGCTTGCCTCGGCCGCCAGCCAGCTTGCCGGCGGCAGCTCGACGGGCCTGCTCGACAGCCTGCGCAGCAAGCTCGGCGTCGACGATCTCGACATCACCACGGACGCGGAGGGCCGCGCTGCCGTCTCCGCCGGCAAGTACCTGAACGAGCGGACCTATATCGAATTGAAGCAGGATCCCGAAACGAACGGCGCGAAAGCCGTGATCAACCTCGATGTCGGCCGCGGCCTGAAGCTGCGCGGCGAGGCCGGCAGCGGAGGCAGCGCCGGCGGGGGTATCTTCTACGAGAAGGAATATTGAGGGGGGAGCCGGCCTTTTCCGCTTTTCGGCCGCCGAGCGGTCCGGCGTTTGAAAGATTTTAACCAGGACGTGCATAGGATCGACCCGAGACGCAGACCAACTGGGAAGACCCTGATGACCTCCATCAAGACCACCGGCTTTGCCGGCGATACGCTCGAAATCATCGCATTTCGCCTGCACGATCAGGAATTCTGCGTGAAGACGACCACGATCCGCGAAATCCGCGGCTGGGCGCCGTCCACGCCGATCCCGCATTCTCCGCCTGACGTCATCGGCGTGATGAACCTGCGTGGCACGGTCATCCCGATCATCGACCTCGCCCACAAGCTCGGCATGAAGAGCACGGAAGCCAACGAGCGCAGCGCCATCGTGGTCGCCGAAGTGCACAGCATGGTCGTCGGTCTCGTCGTCGATCGCGTGTCCGATATCCTCACCATCCGCAGCGAGCAGATCCAGCCGGTGCCGGAAGTGACGACCTCCTTCGACAAGGCCTATGCCGAGGGCATCATCGCCCATGAGAACGGCATGATCTGCTTCCTGAACCTCTCGCGCATGTTCAAAGAGCGCGACATGGAAGACATGGCGGCCTGATCGCCTCCTTCCGACCGCTGAACCATGGAGCCGCCGTGCGAAAGCACGGCGGTTTTTTGTTGCCTGCGGTTGATTACAACCAATGGGTGATGTCCCGGGTGTGCTGCCAAAAGGCCACCTCCCGTTACGTAAGGCATTTAACTCCGTAAGTTGTTGTTATATAAGAAATCTAAAATCTCACCCTTTGATTTTCATCAATTCTTAAGCCTGACTCGCCATTTTGGATTGTATCCGCGGACTTTGATGAAGAAACGCTAAAGCACGCGATGATTGAAATTCAAAGGCTGGACGATGGTCCGTGCGCGGACCGTGCGTCAGCGTCAACAATCGACGACCGCCACGCCGGCAATCACCCGAGAGCGTGGCCGTCGCACAAAGGGACAGGTCATGCTTTCATTTGCGAAATCCATGGATGCAGGCCATATCATCGATGCGCTGTCGCGCTCGCAGGCCGTGATCCAGTTCGATCTTACCGGCAATATTCTGACCGCCAACGAAAACTTCTGCCGCGCGCTCGGCTACGAATTGAAGGACATCGTCGGCAAGCATCACCGCATCTTCTGCGACGCCACCTATGGGGCGAGCGAGGAATACCGCCAGTTCTGGGCGCGACTCGGGCGTGGGGAATACGATTCCTCCAGCTACAAGCGCCTGCGCAAGGACGGCGGCGAGATCTGGATCCAGGCGTCGTACAATCCCGTCTTTCGTGGCGGTAAGCCCTACAAGGTCGTTAAGTTTGCGACCGACATCACCCAGGCCAAGATGCAGGCGACGGAAGACGCCGCCAAGCTCGACGCGATTTCCCGCTCCCAGGCGGTGATCGAGTTCACGCCGGCAGGCGAGATCATCCATGCCAACGAGAATTTCTGTGCGGCCCTCGGCTACGATCTCTCGGAGATTCGCGGCAAACACCACCGCATGTTCTGCGACCAGGCCTATGTGCAGACACAAGCCTATGCGGATTTCTGGAAGGCCCTCGCAGAGGGCCGTTTCATTTCCAACGAGTTCGTGCGCTACGGCAAGGGCGGCAGGGAAATCTGGATCCAGGCGGCCTATAACCCGATCCGCGATATCAATGGCCGGGTCTACAAGGTGGTGAAATTCGCGACCGACGTGACGGAGCGCATGTCGGCGATCAACGCGCTGGGCGGCGCGCTGAAGGCGCTGGCGGAAGGCGACCTCACGCAGAATCTCGGCACCGCCTTCGTTCCGTCGATGGAAATGGTGCGCAAGGATTTCAACGAGGCCGTTGCCGGCCTGCATGAGGCCATGCGCACGGTCGAGACCAATGCCAATGCCATTGCCTCGGGTGCGCAGCAAATCCGCTCGGCGGCGGACGACCTTGCCAAGCGCACCGAGCAGCAGGCGGCGTCCGTCGAAGAAACTGCGGCGGCGCTCGACGAGATCACGACGACGGTCGCCGATTCGAGCCGCCGCGCCGACGAGGCCGGTACGCTGGTCGCCAAGACCCGCACGGGAGCGGAGAAATCCGGCGAGGTCGTCAAGAAGGCCATTGGCGCCATGGGGCAGATCGAGCAGTCCTCGCGCGAGATCTCCAACATCATCGGCGTCATCGACGACATCGCCTTCCAGACCAACCTTCTGGCGCTGAACGCCGGCGTGGAAGCCGCCCGCGCGGGCGAGGCCGGCAAGGGCTTTGCCGTCGTGGCGCAGGAGGTGCGGGAACTGGCGCAGCGCTCGGCAAGCGCCGCCAAGGACATCAAGGCGCTCATCACCACATCCGGCGAGCAGGTGAAGAGCGGCGTGTCGCTGGTCGACGAGACGGGGCGGGCCCTTCAGGAAATCCTCGGCCAGGTGCAGGAGGTGCATACCAATGTCGCGGCCATCGTCGAGGCCTCGCGCGAGCAATCGACCGGCCTTCGCGAGATCAACCAGTCGGTCAACGCGATGGACCAGGCGACGCAGCAGAATGCCGCGATGGTAGAGGAAAGCACGGCGGCAAGCCATGCCATGGCGCGCGAGGCCGATGCGCTGCATGCACTCATCCGCCGCTTCCGGCTCGCCGGTAATGCGCAGCCCGCCCAGCGGGCGCCCGCGCCCGCCAATGTCGCACAGCTTCATGCCGTGGCCCGCAGCATGCGGTCGTCGCGCGGCTCCACAGCGCCGGCAGCAGAGAACTGGGAAGAGTTCTGAGCGCAGCGCCATGGCATGAAAACGGCCGGCAGCAATGCCGGCCGTTGGCATTTCAAGGGATCAGCGCGCCGCAGCGGGCACTTCCGCCGGCGGCGGGCGGTGGATCAGCGGCACGGCCGCCAGAACCAGCGCGTCCAGCCCCTCGCCGTCGTGGTTGTCGACGATGTCGAAAAGCTGCCGGCGCATGCGCGGTTCCCAGAACTTGTTGATGTGCGTCGCCACGCCGCCGGGGCCTTCATTGGCAGGCTGCGAGTGGAAGAAGGTGGCGATCTGGTTCGCCATTCTGACGAGCTTGTTGCCTTCGGACATGGCTGTCTCCTAACCGTTGCCGGCCCTTCTTTCGGGGCCGGAGACGATGCGTTCCGCACCGGTGAAAATCTCGAATTCCTCGCCGCGCACCAGCGCGATCAGCGTCATGCCGGCCTCCTGCGCGGTGCGGATGGCAAGCGCCGTCGGCGCTGAAATGGCGATGATGAAAGGACTGCCGATGACGGCGGTCTTCTGCACCATCTCGACGGAAACGCGGCTCGTCACGACCACCGCTCCCGCGCAGCCCGCATGGCCCGCGCGCCGCGCCGCGCCGACGAGCTTGTCCAGCGCATTGTGCCGCCCGACATCCTCGCGCACGGCGACGAGGCCCGTGCCCGGCACATAGAAACCGGCGCCATGCACGGCGCGCGTCGCCATGTGAAGGGGCTGCTGCCCGTTCAGCAGGCGCACGGCCTCGACCACCTCGTCTTCGCTCAATGTAAGCGATGACGAACGAACGGATGGCGTCACGCGGACGGCTTGCTCTATGGACTCGATGCCGCAGAGACCGCATCCGACCGGACCGGCCATGTGGCGGCGACGGGCGGTCAGCGCATCGTTCTGCATGTCGGCAAGGCGGATTTGCAGGTCAATGCCCTTGTCTTCCTGCAGAATGTCGATGGTCTCGATCTCGGCGGGATCGCCGATGATGCCTTCCGTCAGGCTGAAGCCGACGGCGAAATCCTCGAGATCGGCGGGGGTCGCCATCATCACGGCATGGGTGGAGCCGGCATAGGAGAAGGCGACCGGGGTTTCCTCGGGTACGAAGCGCTCGCCATCCGCGAGCCGCCCGCTGCGGCGGGCGGTCTCAGGGACCTTGATCGATGTCGCGAAATCCGGCACCCGAAAATCCTACTCTGCCGCCTCCAGCTTGCCGGCGATGCGGCGCGACCGCTTCGACAGCTCGTCATATTCGACCTGCCAGTCGGACGGGCCGTTGGAGGGCGAGATCTGCACTGCCGTCACCTTGTATTCCGGGCAGTTCGTCGCCCAGTCGGAGAAGTCGGTGGTGATGACGTTCGCCTGGGTCAGCGGGTGATGGAAGGTCGTGTAGACGACGCCCGGCGCGACGCGGTCGGTAATGAGCGCGCGCAGCGTCGTCTCGCCGGCGCGGCTGCCGAGGCGTACCCAGTCGCCGTCGCGGATGCCGCGGTTCTGCGCATCGTGCGGATGGATTTCCAGCCGATCCTCCTCATGCCAGACGACATTGTCGGTGCGGCGGGTCTGGGCGCCGACATTGTACTGGCTGAGAATGCGGCCGGTGGTGAGCAGCAGCGGGAAGCGCGGCCCGGTCTTCTCGTCGGTCGCGACATATTCCGTTCGGATGAACTTGCCCTTGCCGCGCACGAAGCCGTCCGTGTGCATGATTGGCGAGCCGAGCGGATGCTGTTCGTTGCAGGGCCACTGCACCGAGCCGACCTTGTCCAGATAGTCGTAGGAGACGAGGGCGAAGCTCGGGGTCGTCGCTGCGATCTCGTCCATGATCTCGGACGGGTGATTGTAGTTCCAGTCGAGGCCCATGGCCTTGGCGAGATTCTGGGTGACTTCCCAATCGCCATAGCCGTTCTTCGGGGTCATGACGCGGCGTACGCGGTTGATGCGGCGCTCGGCATTCGTAAAGGTGCCGTCCTTCTCGAGGAAGGTCGAGCCCGGCAGGAAGACGTGGGCATAGTTCGCGGTCTCGTTGAGGAACAGGTCCTGCACGACGACGCATTCCATGGCGGCAAGGCCGGCGGAAACGTGTTTGGTATCCGGGTCGGACTGGAGAATGTCCTCGCCCTGGATGTAGAGACCCATGAAGGAGCCTTCGACGGCGGCGTCCAGCATGTTGTTGATGCGCAGGCCCGGCTCGTTGTTGAGCGTCACGCCCCAGAGCTTCTCGAAAATTTCGCGCGTGGCGTCATCCGAGATGTGGCGGTAGCCCGGCAGTTCATGCGGGAAGGAGCCCATGTCGCACGAGCCCTGCACATTGTTCTGGCCGCGCAGCGGGTTCACGCCAACGCCCTCGCGGCCGATATTGCCGGTCGCCATGGCGAGGTTGGCGATGGCCATGACGGTCGTCGAGCCCTGGCTGTGCTCGGTGACGCCGAGGCCGTAATAGATCGAGCCGTTGCCGCCAGTGGCGAAGAGGCGGGCCGCGCCGCGCAGCGCTTCTGCCGGCACGCCGGTCAGGGCTTCCGTCTCTTCCGGGCTGTGGCGCGGTTCGGCGACGAAGCCGGCCCAGTCCTCGAATTCCGACCAGTCGCAGCGTTCGCGGATGAACTTTTCGTCGAAGAGGCCTTCCGTCACGATGACATGGGCAAGGGCGGTGACGACGGCGACGTTCGTGCCCGGCCGCAGCGGCAGGTGATAGGACGCCTTGACGTGCGGCGAGGAGACGAGGTCGATGCGGCGCGGATCGATGACGATGAGCTTTGCGCCCTGGCGCAGGCGCTTCTTGAGGCGCGAGCCGAAGACGGGATGGGCATCGGTGGGGTTGGCGCCGATGATGATGACGACGTCGGTATGTTCGACGCTGTCGAAATCCTGCGTGCCGGCGGAGGTGCCGAAGGCCTGGCCGAGGCCGTAGCCGGTCGGCGAATGGCAGACGCGGGCGCAGGTATCGACATTGTTGTTGCCGAAGCCGGCGCGGATGAGCTTCTGGACGAGATAGGTTTCCTCGTTCGTGCAGCGGGACGAGGTGATGCCGCCGACGGAATCACGACCGTACTGATACTGGATGCGGCGGAACTCGGCGGCGACATGGGCATAGGCCTCTTCCCAGGTCACTTCCCGCCACGGATCGGATATCTTCTCGCGGATCATCGGATTGAGGATGCGCTCGCGGTGGGTCGAGTAGCCATAGGCGAAGCGGCCCTTGACGCAGGAGTGACCGCGGTTCGCCTGCCCGTCCTTCCACGGCACCATGCGCACCAGTTCCTCGCCGCGCATTTCCGCCTTGAAGGAGCAGCCGACGCCGCAATAGGCGCAGGTGGTGACGACGGAGTGTTCCGGCTGGCCGATCTCGATGACCGACTTTTCGGTGAGCGTCGCCGTCGGGCAGGCCTGCACGCAGGCCCCGCAGGAAACGCATTCCGAATCGAGGAAATGTTCATGCATGCCGGGAGAAACGCGGCTGTCGAAGCCACGGCCCTCGATGGTCAGTGCGAAGGTGCCCTGCACCTCTTCGCAGGCGCGCACGCAGCGCGAGCAGACGATGCACTTGGAGGGGTCGTAGGTGAAATAGGGGTTCGATTCGTCCTTCGGCATCCAGCGGGCATTGGTTTCGCCGTTGTTGCGGGCCTTGACGTGGTTGTCGCCCTCATAGCCGTAGCGCACATCGCGCAGGCCCACGGCGCCGGCCATGTCCTGCAGTTCGCAGTCGCCGTTCGCCGCGCAGGTCAGGCAATCGAGCGGATGGTCGGAGATATAGAGCTCCATCACGCCCTTGCGGATGTCCTTCAGGCGGCCGGTCTGGGTATGCACGACGAGGCCGGACGCGACCGGCGTGGTGCAGGAGGCGGGCGTACCGTTGCGGCCCTCGATCTCGACGAGACAGAGGCGGCAGGAGCCGAAGGCGTCGACCATGTCGGTGGCGCAGAGCTTCGGCACCTGGATGCCGGCCTCCATGGAGGCGCGCATGATGGACGTGCCCTCGGGGACGGTGATCTCGTTCCCGTCTATGGTGAGCGTCACCATCTTTTCCGAACGGGAGGCAGGCGTGCCGAAGTCGATTTCAGGAACGAGGGGCATGGGAACCTCCAAGGCAATTCTGCGCCGCTGACAGCGGCGACTTGGGTTCAATTCTCAGGCTTTCGTCTCGGCGAGCGTCGCCGCGACGAGCGCGTTGGCATGGCCATGGCCGAGACCGTGCGTTTCCTTGAGGAACGCGACGATCTGCATATGCGCCTTGCCATCCTGCGTGCGGATGATGTCTTTCCAGTGCTCTATCGGCTGACCGTAGGTCTTCTCGATGGACGGGAAGTAGGATGCCGGTCCCTTGACCTTTTCCGTCTCGCTCATTCCGCGGCCTCCGCAATCGGCGCCGGGGAAAAGTCTTCCGGGAAATGCGTCATGGCGCTCATGACCGGATAGGGCGTGAAACCGCCGAGAGCGCAGAGCGAGCCGAACTTCATCGTGTTGCAGAGGTCGGTCAGCAATTCGCGGTTCTTCTCCGGTTCGATGCCCCGGGCGATCTTGTCGGCCGTCTCGACGCCACGCGTCGAGCCGATGCGGCAGGGCGTGCACTTGCCGCAGCTTTCGACGGCGCAGAACTCCATGGCGAAGCGCGCCTGTTTCAGCATGTCGACGGTGTCGTCGAAGACGGTGATGCCGGCATGGCCGATAAGGCCGTCTTTGGCGGCGAAGGCCTCGTAGTCGAACGGCGTGTCGAACAGCGCGCGCGGGAAATAGGCGCCGAGCGGGCCGCCGACCTGCACGGCGCGGACCGGGCGGCCGGAGGCCGTGCCGCCGCCGATGTCATCGACGATCTCGCCGAGCGTCAGGCCGAAGGCGGTCTCGTAAAGACCGCCATGCCTGACATTGCCGGCGATCTGGATGGGGATCGTGCCGCGCGAGCGGCCCATGCCGAAGTCGCGGTAATAGTCCGCGCCCTTGTCCATGACGACAGGCACGGAGGCGAGCGAGATGACGTTGTTGACGACGGTCGGGCGGCCGAGGAAGCCTTGCAGGGCCGGCAGCGGCGGCTTGGCGCGCACGACGCCGCGCTTGCCTTCGAGGCTGTTGAGCAGCGCGGTTTCCTCGCCGCAGACATAGGCGCCCGCGCCGGTGCGGATTTCCATGTCGAAGGCCTTGCCGGAGCCGAGCACGGACGGGCCGAGCACCCCGGCGGCACGCGCGACCTCGACGGCCTCGGTCATGATGGCGATGGCGTGCGGATATTCCGAGCGGGTGTAGACGTAGCCCTTGGTGGCGCCCGTCGCGAGGCCGGCGATCGCCATGCCTTCGATCAGCACGAAGGGGTCGCCCTCCATGATCATGCGGTCGGCGAAGGTGCCGCTGTCGCCTTCGTCGGCATTGCAGACGATGTATTTCTGCGGGCCCGGGGCGTCGAGCACGGTCTTCCACTTGATGCCCGTCGGGAAGCCCGCGCCGCCGCGGCCGCGCAGGCCGCTGTCGGTGACCTGCTTGACGACATCGGCCGGAGCCATGGCGATGGCCGTTTCGAGGCCCTTCAGGCCGCCATGGGCCTTGTAGTCTTCCAGCGAGACGGGATCGATGACGCCGCAGCGGGCGAAGGTGAGGCGGGTCTGGTTCTTGAGGAACGGAATGTCTTCCGTTGCCCCAAGACAGAGCGCATGGCTCTTGCCGTCCAGAAGGCCGGCATCGAGCAGGCCCGCAATGTCGGACGGTTTTACCGGACCATAGGCGATGCGGCCGTCGGCGGTCTCGACCTCGACCAGCGGTTCCAGCCAGTGCATGCCGCGCGAACCGTTGCGCACGATGGTGATATCGAGCTTGCGGGCATCGGCTTCGGCAGCAAGTGCCCTGGCGACGCGATCGGCGCCGAGGGCGAGTGCGGCGGCATCGCGGGGAATGTAGATGCGTGCGGTCATCGGCGTGCCTCCGCAATGAGTTCCTGCGCAAGGTCGGCATCGATCCGTCCATGCACCTCGCCGTCGAACATGGCGGCAGGGGCGCAGGAACAGAGGCCGAGACAGTAGACGGGTTCGAGCGTCACGGCACCATCCAGCGTCGTCTGGTGGAAATCGATGCCGAGCAATGTCTTGATGCGCTCGGCGACCGCGTCCCCGCCCATCGACTGGCAGGCCTCGGCGCGACAGAGCTTCAGCACATGGCGCCCGGTGGGGTGGTCGCGGTAGTCGTGGTAGAAGGAAACGACACCGTGCACTTCGGCGCGCGACAGGTTCAGTTCGCGCGCGATGACCGGCAGGCTTTCCTGCGGCACATAGCCGAATTCGGCCTGGATTTCGTGCAGGATGGGAAGAAGCGGCCCTTCGAGCCCCTTCAGCGCGGCGACGATGGCCAGCGTTCTTGCTCCGACATCGCTGCCGGTGACGTGCACGTTCATGGTCAGGCCTCCCAACCGACGCGAATGAACCGCAGGGAGATCAAGGGTTCCGGCGCGCCGATGCGATTGAAATTCCTCGGCGAAGACCGAACCCTTCCGACCTCCGCGACTATTCTAGCAGCTTCTCAGGTGGGAGACGACGGGTCAATAAAGCAGTCTCGTCGGGCAATAGAAAATTTCTATCAATCCATTCCCCGCTCGGCCAGGATGCGGGCTTCATGCAACAGGGCGGAGACCAGAGGCGTGAATGGTTCGCGGTGCGTGGCGACGAGGCCGACCGTGTGTTTCGGATTGGGCTCGACGAGAGAAACTATACTCAATTCCTCATGAAATCCGAAGGATCGGGCGACATTGCTGGGCATGATGCTGCTCCAGCGTCCCGTACGCACGTGGGAAAGCAGCACGATCATCGAGTTGGATTCGAGCGAGGGCTGGATGGTGATGCCGGCATCGGTGAAGTGGCGGTTGATGATACGGCGGTTCTGCATATCGGCGGTCAATAGGCAAAGCCTAACACTGCCGGCCTCCTGCCAGGTCACGCTTTCGCGATCTGAAAAAGGCCCGCCCTTGGCGGTGATGAGACAGTAGTGCTCATGCAGCAGCGGCACGCTCGTCACACGCCCGAGCGGCTCATTCTCCAGATAGGTGAGGCCCGCGTCGATCTCGAGATTTTCGAGGAGGCCGAGGATCTTGATCGAGGTGGTCGAGACGATGGAAAAGGTGACGTCGGGGTGTTTTTCCTGGAACGGGCCGGTGATGCGCGGCACCATGGCGAGCGTCGTCGGAATGGCGGCGAGGCGGATATGGCCGGAAAGGCCCCTGCGCGCTGCGCGCATCTCCTCGCGCATGGTGCGCGTGTCGCCGACAATGCGGCGCGCCCATTCCAGCACGCGCTGGCCCTCCGGCGTCAGACCCTGAAAGCGGGAGCCGCGCACGACGAGCATCACGCCGAGCTGGTCCTCCAGCTGACGGATCGCCGCCGAAAGCGTCGGCTGCGAGATGCCGAGCTCTTCGGCCGCCCGCGCGAAGTGCTTCTCGCGGGCAAGGGCGATGAAATATTCCAGCTTGTCGATCATGCGGTCGTGCCTCCACGCTCTTGATACAAAAGAACAGTAGCGGCACCAATGCCCCGCGCCCTATATCTGGCACGGCAAGGGATCACGCGATGCGGGACCCCCCAGGGATCACGAGGAGGACGTCATGACGTTTCAGGCATTGCTGGTCGAGAAGGGGACGGATGGCGCGGTTACGGCCACCATCCAGGAACTCGGGGATGAGCGGCTTCCCGATGGGGACGTCACCGTCGCGGTCGAATATTCGACGCTCAACTACAAGGACGGGCTTTGCGTCAACGGCAAGGGTGGCCTGGTGCGCACGTTCCCGCATGTGCCCGGTGTCGATTTTGCCGGCACGGTCGAAACATCAGAGGATCCGCGCTACCGGCCGGGCGACCGGGTGGTGCTGACCGGCTGGCGGGTCGGCGAGGTCTGGTGGGGCGGGTATGCGACGCGCGCCAGGGTGAAGGCCGACTGGCTGGTGCCGCTGCCGGAGACGATCTCGACCCGGCAGGCCATGGCGATCGGCACGGCGGGGCTCACCTCGATGATGTCGGTCATCGCGTTGGAAAAGGCGGGGCTTTCGCCGCTGAAGGGCGAGGTGCTGGTGACGGGGGCTGCCGGCGGCGTCGGCTCGGTCGGCGTCGCGCTGCTGGCGCGGCTCGGCTACTCCGTCGCGGCCGTCACGGGGCGGCCGGAAACGGCGGACTACCTGAAGGGGCTTGGGGCGGAAACGATCATCGACCGGTCGGAGCTTGCCGAAGCCAACAGCAGGCCGCTTGAGTCCGAACGCTGGGCCGGGGCCATCGATGCGGTTGGCGGCGACATGCTGGCGCGTGTGCTCAAGCAGATGAAATATGACGGCGCCGTCGCTTCGGTCGGGCTTGCTGCTGGCGCCGTCGTACCGTCCTTCACGGTCATTCCGTTCCTGCTGCGCGGCGTCAGCCTGCTCGGCATCGATTCGGTCATGCGGCCCTATGACCAGCGCGTCGACGCATGGAGCCGCATCGCCTCCGACCTGCCGATGGACAAGCTGGAGGCCATGGTGGTCGAGCACCGGCTTTCCGACCTGCCGGACCTGGCGAACCGGATTCTCGAAGGCAAGGTGAAGGGGCGCGTCGTCGTCGACGTCAACGCCTGAAGCCGGAGGCGGTCAGCAGATGAGCTGGCCGCCGTTGACCTCGATCACCTGGCCGGTGATGTAGCCGGAAAGGGCATTGGAGGCGAGGAAGAGATAGGCGGGAGCGCAGTCTTCCGCCGTGCCGAGGCGCTGCAGCGGAATGGTCTTGCGGGTCGCTTCCAGCTTGTCGGCGGTCGAGTAGCGCGCGTGAAAATCGGTGGTGATGGTGCCCGGCGACACGCAGTTGACGCGGATGCCCTCCGGCGCGAGCTCGCGGGCGAGGCCCTTGGAATAGGTGGAGACGAAGGCCTTGGTGGCCGAATAGACCGCCGAGCCGGGGCTGCCGCCCGTCAGGGCCGAGATCGAGACGGTGTTGACGATGGCTGCATGCGGTGCACGGCGAAGCGCGCGCAGCAGGCCGCGCGTCACCTCCACGACGGAACTCTGGTTGAGACGCACGATGGTTTCGTACTGCTCGTCGGTCAGATCGGCGGCCGGGAAGCGACCCACCATGGTGCCGGCATTGTTGATCAGCACGTCGACATGCGGAAAGAGGCTGTCCACCCGCTGCAGCAGCGCGCCGATGCCGCCTTCCTCCAGGAAATCCGAATAGACGATATGGGCGCGGGCGTCGGCCACGGCGTTTTCGAGGAAGTCGGGCAGGGGGCCGGTCGCCGCGCGCCCGCCATGCAGCAGTACATGGGCGCCGCAATCGAGGAACTGCCGGGCGATCTCCAGCCCGATGCCGCGCCCTGCGCCCGTCACGACGACATTGGCGCCCTTGAACAAGGCTGGATGAAACATGGTCTGTCCTCCCCGGTCATCGGCCGTCCGCCCAGTATCACAAAAACTGGGGCACTCTCCAAGAAGGCGGAACGGATCAATTGATGTGCTTTCGTTTTTGCATATGATGAAAGAAAACGAAAGCAGTGGAGGCGCTTATGTTTCTGACCGGTCGACAGGCGGAGATCGTGGATCTCGCCAAAGCCGAGGGCCGCGTGCTCGTGGAGGACCTCGCATCGCGCTTCTCCGTGACGCCGCAGACCATCCGCAAGGACCTCAACGATCTCTGCGACAACAAGGTCCTGACGCGCATTCACGGCGGGGCGCTGTTCCCGAGCGGCAACGAAAACGTGAAATACGAGGCGCGCCGTTCCATCGCCGCGCCGGAAAAGCAGGCGATCGGCCGGGCCGCCGCCGCGATGATTCCCGACAATTCCTCGCTCTTCATCAATATCGGCACCACGACGGAGGCCGTCGGCGAGGCGCTGCTCGAACATAAAGAGCTGATGGTTATCACCAATAACATCAACGTCGCCAACCGCTTGCGCGTCTATCCCTCCATCGAGGTGGTGATTGCCGGCGGCGTGGTGCGTGGGGCGGACGGGGGCATCGTCGGCGAGGCGGCGGTCGATTTCATCCGGCAGTTCAAGGTGGATTACGCCGTCATCGGCGTTTCGGCCATCGATGAGGACGGCGCCCTGCTCGACTTCGACTATCGGGAAGTGAAGGTGGCGCAGGCGATCATTGCGAATGCGCGCCATGTCATTCTGGTTTCGGATTCGACGAAATTCGAACGGACCGCGCCTGTCCGCATCGGCCACCTTTCGCAGGTCCACACTTTCATCACGGACAGCTGTCCTTTCGAGGGCATTCGCAGCATTTGCCAGGAGCATGACGTGCGTCTCGTCGAGACGGCGACGCAGGCCTGAAACCGGAAACGGCATTTCTTCTCGCATTCGTTTGACATTCGGAATGTTTTCGTTTTAACTCCCTCTGCTTTCGCAACTGCGCAAAATTGTGCAATGCGAAATGGGAGGGGAACTTGGACGGCGACGTGATCCGCGATATTTTCGTCATCGGTGGCGGCATCAACGGCTGCGGCATTGCGCGCGATGCAGCGGGCCGCGGCTATTCGGTCGTGCTTGCCGAAATGAAGGATTTCGCTTCGGGCACGTCTTCCGCTTCCACCAAGCTCATTCACGGCGGCCTGCGTTATCTCGAGCACTATGAATTCCGCCTCGTGCGCGAGGCGTTGATGGAGCGCGAAGTGCTCTGGGCGATGGCGCCGCACGTCATCTGGCCGATGCGCTTCGTGCTGCCCTTCCAGAAGGGCGGCCTGCGCCCGGCCTGGCTCATCCGCCTCGGCCTTTTCCTTTACGACTATATCGGCGGTCGCAAGCTGCTGCCGGCGACCGCGACGCTGGATCTTGCCAAGGACCCGGCCGGCGGGCCGCTGAAGAAGCTCTTCCGCAAGGCCTTCGAATATTCCGACGGCTGGGTGGACGATGCGCGTCTCGTGGTGCTGAACGCCCGCGACGCCGCCGACCGGGGTGCGGATATCCGCACCGGCACGAAGGTGGTCACCGCCCGCCGCGAAAACGGCCACTGGACCGTCGAGACCGAGAATGTCGAGACCGGCGCCCGCGAGACGGTGCGCGCCCGCATGCTGGTCAATGCCGCCGGTCCCTGGGTGGACAAGGTTCTCTCGGCGGCTTTCGGCCGCAACGACGTGCACAATGTTCGTCTCGTGCAAGGCAGCCATATCGTCGTGAAGAAGAAATTCTCCGATCCGCGCGCCTATTTCTTCCAGAACCCGGACGGACGCATCATGTTCGCCATCCCCTATCAGGAAGAGTTCACGCTGATCGGCACGACGGACCGGGATTACGAAGGCGATCCCCGGGATGTCCGCATCAGTGACACGGAAATCGATTATCTTTGCGCCTCGGCCAGCGAGTATTTTGCCGAGCCGGTGAAGCGCGACGACATCGTCTGGACCTATTCCGGCGTGCGCCCGCTCTTCGACGACGGCGCCAGCAAGGCGCAGGAAGCGACGCGCGACTACGTGCTGAAGGTCGAGGGCGGCGATGGTCAGGCGCCGCTGCTCAACATTTTCGGCGGCAAGCTCACCACCTACCGGCGGCTGGCGGAATCGGCGCTGGAGAAGATCGGTGAGGCGATCGGCGCCAAGGGCGACCGCTGGACCGCGACGTCCCGCCTGCCGGGCGGCGATTTCAAGGTCGACGGTTTCGACGCCGAGGTGAAGGCGCTTGGTCTGCGCTTTCCCTTTCTCGCCCCGACCCATGCCCGCCGGCTCGTTCGGCTCTATGGCACGCGGGCGGCCGCGATGCTCGACGGTGCGACGACGGTCGGCGATCTTGGCCGGCATTTCGGCAGCGACCTTTTCGAACGCGAGGTGCGCTGGCTGATGAAGGAAGAATGGGCCCGGCACGCCGAAGACGTGCTGTGGCGGCGGACCAAACGAGGATTGCACCTGACGGCCGCGGAAGCGGCTGCGCTGGAAGACTACATGGCGGCTGCGCAGGCGGCGCCCCACTAGCACACCCTGATCCGGTGGCTGGGAGGAACGACGGAGATAGGAATGCTGGAACTGAGAAACATCACGAAGGTGGCGGGGGCGGACACGCATATCCACCCGACGAATCTCGTGCTCGAGCGCGGCTCGCTCAACGTGCTGCTCGGCCCGACGCTGTCGGGCAAGACCTCGCTGATGCGCCTGATGGCGGGCCTCGACAAGCCGACGGCGGGCTCTGTCTGGTTCGACGGCAAGGATGTGACGGGCGTGCGCGTGCAGGACCGCGGCGTCGCCATGGTCTACCAGCAGTTCATCAACTATCCGGCGCTGACGGTCTACGAGAACATCGCCTCGCCGATGCGCATCAAGGGCGCGGACAGCGCGACCATCGACCGCGAGGTGCGCAAGGCCGCGGATCTTCTGAAGCTGACGCCCTATCTCGACCGCACGCCGCTCAACCTGTCCGGCGGCCAGCAGCAGCGCACGGCGCTTGCCCGCGCCATCGTCAAGAATGCCAGCCTCGTGCTGCTCGACGAACCGCTCGCCAACCTCGACTACAAGCTGCGCGAGGAACTGCGCCTCGAACTGCCGAAGATCTTCGCCGCGTCCGGCGCGATCTTCGTCTATGCGACGACCGAGCCGTCAGAGGCGCTGCTTCTCGGCGGCAACACGGCGACGCTTTCCGAGGGCCGCATCACGCAGTTCGACCGCACCATCGACGTCTATCGCCGTCCGAACGATCTCCTGACCGCGCGCACCTTCGCCGATCCGCCGCTGAACACGGTGCAGGTCGTCAAGACGGGCGGCTATTTCGAGATCGCCGGCAAGCCGGCGCTGCCGGTGCCGGCGCATCTGGCCGGCGTGCCGGATGGCGCCTGCACCATCGCCTTCCATCCGCACCACCTGTCGCTGACCAGCCAGACGCCGGCCTCGGCCAGTCTCCAGGCGCGCACCGCGATTTCGGAAATCGCGGGGTCGGAAAGCTTCATCCATATCGAATTCGAGGGCAGCCGCTGGGTCATGCTCTCGCCGGGCATCCACGACATCGAGCCGGATGCGGTCATCACCGTGCATGTCGATACGCGCCATCTGATGGCCTTCGGCGCGGACGGCAAGGCGATCGCCGCACCCGCGGCCGCGGCGGCCTGAGGAGGACACCATGGCACGCATCAATCTCGATCACATCCGCCATGCCTACGGCGAAAAGCCGAAGTCGGAAGCGGACTATGCGCTGAAGGAAGTCCACCACGAGTGGAACGACGGCGGCGCCTATGCGCTGCTCGGCCCCTCGGGCTGCGGCAAGACCACGCTGCTCAACATCATCTCGGGCCTGCTGCAGCCGTCCGAAGGCCGCATCCTGTTCGACGGCAAGGACGTGACCTACCTGTCGACGCAGGAGCGCAACATCGCGCAGGTCTTCCAGTTCCCGGTCATCTACGACACGATGACGGTTTACGACAATCTCGCCTTCCCGTTGCGCAACCGCGGCGTGGCCGAGCCGGAAGTCGACCGCCGTGTCCGTGAAATCCTCGAGATGATCGACCTTGCCGGCTGGGCGAAGAAGACGGCGCGTGGCCTCACCGCCGACCAGAAGCAGAAGATCTCGCTCGGCCGCGGCCTCGTGCGCAACGACGTCAACGCCATTCTCTTCGACGAACCGCTGACCGTCATCGACCCGCACATGAAGTGGGTGCTGCGCTCGCAGCTCAAGAAGCTGCACCGCCAGTTCGGTTTCACCATGGTCTATGTCACGCATGACCAGACCGAGGCGCTGACCTTCGCCGACAAGGTCGTCGTCATGTATGACGGCCAGATCGTGCAGATCGGTACGCCGGCCGAGCTGTTCGAGAAGCCGCGCCACACCTTCGTCGGCTATTTCATCGGCTCACCGGGCATGAACGTGCTGCCGGCCGCCATCGACGGCAGCAGCGTCAAGATCGGTGAACAGACGCTGACGCTCGACTACAAACCCGCCGTTGCTGTCGGGGCCAAGACGGAACTCGGCATCCGGCCGGAATTCATCACGCTGTCCCGCGAGGGCATGCCGGTCTCGATCAGCAAGGTCGAGGATACCGGCCGCCAGAAGATCGTGCGCGCCGAATTCGCCGGCAAGCCGATTGCCATCGTCGTGCCGGAAGACGGGGAAATCCCCGCCGATCCGCGCGTGACCTTCGATCCCGCCGCCATCAACATCTACGCCGATAGCTGGCGTGTCGGCAGGGAGGGCTGACGATGAACAAGACCTGGAACAACAAGGCCTGGTTCATGGTCCTGCCTGTCCTTCTGCTCGTCGCCTTCTCGGCGGTGATCCCGCTGATGACGGTGGTGAACTATTCAGTGCAGGATACGTTCGGCAACAACCAGTTCTTCTGGAACGGTGTCGGCTGGTTCTCGGACGTATTGGAATCCGACCGCTTCTGGGAAGCGCTCGGCCGCAACCTGCTCTTCTCCATCATCATCCTGGCGATCGAGATTCCGCTTGGCATCCTGATTGCGCTCAACATGCCCAAGAAGGGCCTCGGCGTACCGGTCTGCCTCGTCCTGATGGCGCTGCCGCTGCTCATTCCGTGGAACGTCGTCGGCACCATCTGGCAGGTCTTCGGCCGCGTCGACATCGGCCTGCTCGGCCGCGTGCTCGATGGGCTCGGCTTCGACTACAATTATGTCAACGACGTCTTCGATGCCTGGGCGACGCTCATCGTCATGGACGTCTGGCACTGGACGAGCCTTGTCGTGCTGCTGTGCTATGCCGGTCTCGTCTCGATCCCGGAGGCCTATTACCAGGCCGCCAAGATCGACGGCGCCTCGCGCTGGGCCGTGTTCCGCTACATCCAGCTGCCGAAGATGAAGCGCGTCCTGCTCATCGCCTTCCTGCTGCGTTTCATGGACAGCTTCATGATCTATACCGAGCCCTTCGTCGTCACCGGCGGCGGTCCGGGCAACTCGACCACGTTCCTTTCGATCGACCTCGTCAAGATGGCGATCGGCCAGTTCGACCTTGGCCCGGCCGCGGCCATGTCCATCATCTATTTCCTGATCATCCTGCTGCTGTCGTGGATCTTCTACACGGTCATGACCAGCAGCGACGAGCAGGCGTGAGGGAGGAGGCCATGACCTCACAGGCAACCACCGCAACCACCCTCCAGACGGGCGTCGCCAGCAATGCCGGCGCAAGGGCGGCGCGCAAGCGCAGCCTCTCCTGGATCGTACCCACCCTCTACATCGTCTTCCTGATGCTGCCGATCTACTGGCTCGTCAACATGAGCTTCAAGACGAACCAGGAGATCACCGGCGTCTTCTCGCTGTGGCCGCAGCAGCCGACGCTGCGGAACTATGCCGTCATCTTCACCGATCCGGCCTGGTATTCCGGCTATATCAACTCGATCCTCTATGTGGTGCTCAACACGATCATCTCGATCTCCGTGGCACTGCCGGCGGCCTACGCCTTCTCGCGCTACCGCTTCCTCGGCGACAAGCACCTGTTCTTCTGGCTGCTCACCAACCGCATGGCGCCGCCCGCCGTCTTCGCGCTGCCGTTCTTCCAGCTCTATTCGGCCTTCGGCCTGATCGACACGCATATCGCCGTCGCCATCGCGCATTGCCTGTTCAACGTGCCGCTCGCCGTCTGGATTCTCGAAGGCTTCATGTCGGGCGTGCCGAAGGAGATCGACGAGACCGCCTATATCGACGGCTATTCGTTCCCGAAGTTCTTCGCCAAGATCTTCGTGCCGCTGATCGCCTCCGGCATCGGTGTCGCCGCCTTCTTCTGCTTCATGTTCTCCTGGGTCGAACTTCTGATCGCCCGCACGCTGACGACGACGGACGCAAAGCCCATCGCCGCCACGATGACGCGCACGGTTTCGGCCTCCGGCATGGACTGGGGCGTGCTTGCCGCCGCCGGCGTGCTGACCATCATCCCCGGCGCGCTCGTGATCTATTTTGTCCGCAACTACATCGCCAAGGGCTTCGCCCTGGGGAGGGTCTGATGGCTGCCGTCGCCAATCGCAACAATCGCTGGCCGGTCGCGCTGGCCGCCGTCATCGTCGTCTATGCCGTCATCGCCGGGCTTCTCGTCATGGCGCTTCCCGTCAAGGACGGCGCGCGCGACTGGTTCGCCTCGCTCATCCCGGGCGGCTGGATGGCCTGGTCGTTCCCGACGGCCATGTTTTTCCTGACGATCTTCCTGCTGATCGCGCTGATGGCGGTCTGGGAATATGCCCGGCCGGGCGGCGCTCCGCGCGTCGGGATCCTGCGTTTCGAGACGACCCGCGGCGACCGGCTCTTCGTGTCGCTGCTCGGCTCGGCGTTCATTCATCTCGCATGGCTGGGACTGGTCGGTCCCAACCTGTGGTGGGCTCTTGCCTTGTCCGTGGTCTACGCCATCGGCGTTTTCCGCTTCGTCTAGGCAAAGGAAATGGAGGCCCCGGGGAGAATTTAAGGGACCTTCGCACATGCAATCGCAAAACCCCAAGGGAGGATCGAAATGCGAAAGCAACTTCTGACGACGACGGCAGTCCTGCTGCTGGCGTTCACCGGTTCCGCATTCGCGGACATGGATGCTGCCAAGAAGTTCCTGGATTCGGAGGTCGGCGACATGTCGGCGCTGGACCGCGCCAGCCAGGAAAAGGAAATGCAGTGGTTCGTCGACGCCGCCAAGCCGTTCGCCGGCATGGAAATCAAGGTCGTTTCGGAAACCATCACGACGCATGAATATGAATCGAAGGTCCTCGCTCCGGCCTTCACGGCGATCACCGGCATCAAGATCACGCACGACCTGATCGGCGAAGGCGACGTCATCGAGAAGCTCCAGACGCAGATGCAGTCGGGCGAGAACATCTACGACGCCTATGTCAACGACTCGGACCTCATCGGCACCCACTGGCGCTACCAGCAGGCTCGTTCGCTGACCGACTTCATGGCCAATGAAGGCAAGGACGTCACCAACCCGGATCTCGATCTCAAGGACTTCATCGGCACGTCCTTCACGACGGCGCCGGATGGCAAGCTCTACCAGCTTCCCGACCAGCAGTTCGCGAACCTCTACTGGTTCCGCTACGACTGGTTCAACGACGAGAAGAACAAGGCGGACTTCAAGGCGAAGTACGGCTACGACCTCGGCGTTCCCGTCAACTGGTCCGCTTACGAGGATATCGCCGAGTTCTTCACCGGCCGCGAGATCGACGGCAAGAAGGTCTATGGCCACATGGACTACGGCAAGAAGGACCCGTCGCTCGGCTGGCGCTTCACCGACGCCTGGCTGTCGATGGCCGGCAACGGCGACAAGGGCATTCCGAACGGTCTGCCGGTCGACGAATGGGGCATCAAGGTCAATGAGAAGTCGCAACCGGTCGGCTCGTGCGTTGCCCGTGGCGGCGACACCAATGGCCCGGCAGCCGTCTACTCGATCGAGAAATACCTGCAGTGGCTGAAGGCCTACGCTCCGGCCTCCGCCGGTGGCATGACCTTCTCCGAATCCGGCCCGGTTCCGTCTCAGGGCGAGATCGCCCAGCAGATGTTCACCTATACGGCGTTCACCGCCGACTTCGTGAAGGAAGGCCTGCCGGTCGTGAATGCGGACGGTACGCCGAAGTGGCGCTTCGCCCCCTCGCCGCATGGCGTCTACTGGAAGGACGGCATGAAGCTCGGCTACCAGGACGTGGGTTCCTGGACGCTGATGAAGTCCACCCCGGATGACCGCGCCAAGGCCGCTTGGCTCTATGCGCAGTTCGTGACGTCCAAGACCATCGACGTGAAGAAGAGCCATGTCGGCCTCACCTTCATTCGCCAGTCCACGCTCGACCACAAGTCCTTCACGGACCGTGCGCCGAAGCTTGGCGGTCTGGTCGAGTTCTACCGTTCGCCGGCCCGCATTCAGTGGTCGCCGACCGGCACGAACATTCCGGACTATCCGAAGCTGGCCCAGCTGTGGTGGCAGGCGATCGGCGATGCGTCGTCGGGTGCCAAGAGCGCACAGGAAGCCATGGACTCGCTCTGCGCCGAGCAGGAGAAGGTGCTTGAGCGTCTGGAACGCGCCGGCGTTCAGGGCGATATGGGCCCGAAGCTCGCCGAAGAGCACGATCTCGAATACTGGAACAAGGATGCCGTTTCCAAGGGCAACCTCGCTCCGCAGCTCAAGATCGAGAACGAGAAGGAAAAGCCGCTCACCGTCAATTACGACGAACTCGTCAAGAGCTGGCAGAAGTAATGCAAGCCGGCCGCGGGTGGCTTCCACCCGCGGCCGTTTCTTCATCCGATCCCCTTTGCCCGCGTGCCGAAAGGCAGGCGGGCCTTTTCATTTCAGCCCGTTTGCGCCTATGTCGCAGCTCTATAGACGACATGCTGCGAAGAGGACGCCGGAATGCCTGGATTGCAGGAGCGGATCGCCGTTATCACGGGGGCCGGCCGAGGACTTGGAGCGGCGCTTGCGGTGTCCTTGGCCGAGGCCAAGTGCAATCTCGTCCTGTGTGGCCGCAACCCGGGAGCGCTCGAACGCGTTGCCGAGGCGGTGTTCCAGAGGGTCGGCCGGCGTCCGGTCTGTATTGCGGTCGATCTCGCCGACAGTGGAAGCGTGCAGCATGCCGTCGAAGCGATTAGCCGTTTACACGGCCATGTCGATCTTCTGGTGAACAACGGCGCAATGTGGCTGGAAGCGCGTGACGAGCCCTATACGGCGGAAGAGGTGCTTGGCGTCGTCAACTCAGCCGTCACCGGAACCTATCTGTTCACGCAGGGGCTTTTGCCGATGCTGCGGCAGTCCAATCATCCGGACATCGTGACCATCGGGTCGACCAGCGGCCTGCCCAATGCGCCCCTCGACAATGTCGCCGTGCCTTTCTACGCCGCAAAGCGCGCTCAGGCGGCCATCGCGGATGGACTGCAGCAAATGCTTTCGGGAACGCCGGTACGCTCGATCGCGATCCATCCGCCCAATCTCGATGACATCCAGCCGGGAGAGCCGGAATGGGACGCGGTGGCAGGGCGAGCAAAAGGAACGCGCGGCACCAATCGGGACGTGGTGGAGGCTGTGCTTTTCGCTGTTACACGCCCGCGCCACATCACCCTTTCCATCGTGATGGATACGGCTGATGGCGGGCGCTTTCCTCCCGGGGGTGGCTGATCAGAGGTCAGGACAACAAAGCAGAGATCGCTCCGGGATTTTTCGTTTCAGCCGAGCTTCTTCACCCAGAGCGTATCGATGATCGCGGGGAAGAGGGTCTCCAGCATGTCCGCGTCGCTGCCGCAGCTCTCGATGCGGGCGAGCTTCTTGTCGAGCGTCAGATGGGCGAAGCCGTGCGCCGTCGACCAGATGCCGATCAGCATGGCGTTGCCTTCCGCATCGAGTTCGCTGCGATCGGGCTGGCCGCGAATGGCAAGCACCGTGCGTTCCAGGGCGTCCCAGGCGGCGCTCGTCGTTTCTTCCAGCACCGGTGCGTCTTCGAGCAGCATGTCGTGGCGGAACATCAGGTGGAAGCGGCCGGGAAAATCGACGGCGAAGCGGACATAGGCAAGGCCCTGCGCCTTGAGGCGTTCGGCCGGCGTGCCGGCTTTGCCGGCGTCGATCAGTCGCCGGGCGAGTTCCGCATAGCCGAGCGCCGCGACCTCGGTGAGGAGCCCTGCCGCCCCCCCGAAGTGATGCGAGGGGGCTGCCGGCGAAACGCCGGCCCGGCGGGCAGCCTCGCGCAGTGTGAAACCTTCGAGGCCGCGTTCGGCGAGAAGTTCGTCGGCCGCGCGGATCAGCGCTCCGCGCAAATCACCATGGTGGTAGCCGCGTTCGGCAGTTTTTTTCTCGTTCATCGCAGGCCTCGCAGAGATGTCATCTTTACAGTGTAAAGATTGTGCGGTAGCACGATATGAACACTGTTCAGATTTGGTGGAGGTATCATAATGCGCGCAGGCCACATGGCAACCGCCGAGGGCATTGGGGAGGACAGGCCCTGGACGGTATCGGCGATGCCAAACCAGACGGGGCGCTTCTGCATCGTCACGGGCGCCAATAGCGGGCTGGGCTTTCTGACCGCCCGGGAACTTGCTAGAAAAGGAGCGCGGGTCATGATGACCGCGCGGGACGAGGGCAGGGGGCACATGGCGCTGGCGCGCATTCGAGCCGAGCTTCCCGATGCCGCAGTCGAGCTGCGCAGGCTCGACCTGGCGGACCTCGACGATGTCGCCGCCTTTGCGGGGACATTGCTTGCGGGAGGACATCCCCTCGACCTCCTCATCAACAATGCCGGGGTGATGATGCCGCCGCGCGGATTGACGCGTCAGGGGCATGAAACCCAGTTCGGCGTCAACCACCTCGCGCATTTCGCCCTGACGCTGCGCCTGCTGCCGCTTCTTTCGGGCGCCCCCGGCGCGCGGGTGGTGACGGTGAGTTCCGAGCTGCATCGGCGTGGCCGCATCCGGTTCGACGATCTGACGGGCGAGAAGGGATACGGGCGGCTCGCCTTCTATGCGCAGTCGAAGCTCGCCAACGTGCTTTTCGGCCTTGAACTCGACCGCCGACTGAAGGCTGCGCGCCTTCCTGTCATGAGCCTGCTCGCGCACCCCGGCTATTCCGACACCAATCTCCAGACCAGCGCGACGTCCGGCCTGTTGCGCGTCTTCATGCGCATCGGCAATCGCTACCTCGCGCAGAACGCCGAGCGGGGCGTGCTGAACCAGCTTTATGCCGCAACCGTGGACAATGTGGCGGGTGGCGACTTCATCGGCCCGGATGGCTTTCGCGAGATGCGCGGGTCTCCCGCACGGGTGCACCCGCTGCCGGCGGCGACCGATCCGGCGCTGGCCGCCAGACTCTGGCATCTCTCGGAAACCCTCACCGGCCTCACTTTCCCCTCCAGCGCGGAGCGCATGCCATGACTGCCGTGACGATGGATGCCTATCACTTCTTCCGCGCCTGGATGCGCGATCCCCTGCGCGTCGCCTCGATCACGCCTTCCGGCAAGGCGCTCGCCGATCTCATCGTGCGCGAGATCGGTCCGGAAACCGGCAGGGTCATCGAACTTGGACCGGGAACGGGTGTCTTCACGCGGGCGCTGCTGCGCCGCGGGGTGGCGGAAGAGGATATCCTCCTCGTGGAGAAGGGGGCGGAGTTCGCCGCGATCCTCCAGCAGCGCTTCCCCAAGGCGATGATCGCCTGCACGGATGCGGCGCGCATCACACGCTTCTGTGCCGAGCCTGCGGGCGCGGCGATCAGCGGCCTGCCCCTGCTTTCGATACGGCCGGAGAAGGTTTACGCTATTCTTGCCGGGACCTTCGCGCGCCTCGGGGAGGATGCGGCGCTCTACCAGTTTACCTATGGCCTTCGCTGCCCGGTGCCGCGCCCCGTGCTCGAGCGGCTCGGCCTGTCGGCCGTCCGGGTCGGCGGTACGCTTCGCAACGTGCCGCCCGCCTTCGTCTACCGCATCGCCTGCAAGCGCCCGGCCTGACCGTACCGATTGGTACACTTTCGGGATTCCATGCATTGCGCAGCGCGGGGTCTTCCGCTAAGAGACCCCGCGGTTTCCCCCGCGCGCTCGCGCGAACATCGAATATAGCGGTACACACACATGGCACGCATCGTGATGAAATTCGGCGGAACGTCCGTCGCTGACCTCGACCGTATCCACAATGTCGCCCGCCATGTGAAACGCGAGGTCGATGCCGGCCACGAGGTCGCCGTCGTCGTTTCGGCCATGTCCGGCAAGACGAACGAACTCGTCGCCTGGGTGCAGAACATGCCGAAGGTGACGGGCGCCAACTCGCCCTTCTACGATGCGCGCGAATACGACGCGATCGTTGCCTCGGGTGAACTCGTCACCGCCGGCCTTCTCGCGATCGCCCTGCAGTCGATGGATATCAACGCCCGCTCCTGGCAGGGTTGGCAGATCCCGATCCGCACCGACAACGCGCATGGCGCCGCCCGCATTCTCGATATCGAGGGCGACGAGATCGTCCGCCGCATGGGCGAGGGGCAGGTCGCGGTCGTCGCCGGCTTCCAGGGGCTTGGCCCGGACAACCGCGTCGCCACGCTCGGCCGCGGCGGCTCCGATACGTCGGCCGTCGCCATCGCCGCTGCCGTCAAGGCCGACCGCTGCGATATCTACACGGATGTCGACGGCGTCTACACGACCGATCCGCGCATCGAGCCCAAGGCTCGCCGCCTGAAGAAGATCGCCTTCGAGGAAATGCTCGAAATGGCCTCGCTCGGCGCCAAGGTTCTCCAGGTCCGCTCGGTGGAGCTTGCCATGGTGCATAAGGTGCGTACCTTCGTGCGTTCGTCTTTCGAGGATCCCGATGCGCCGGGCATGGGCGATCTTCTGAACCCGCCCGGTACGCTGATTTGTGATGAGGATGAGATCGTGGAACAGGAAGTCGTAACCGGCATCGCCTATGCCAAGGATGAAGCGCAGATCTCGCTCCGCCGCGTCGCCGACCGGCCGGGCGTTTCGGCTGCGATCTTCGGCCCGCTGGCCGAGGCTCATATCAATGTCGACATGATCGTCCAGAACATTTCCGAGGACGGCTCGAAGACCGACATGACCTTCACCGTTCCCTCCGGCGACATGGAGAAGGCGATCAAGGTTCTCGAAGGCGCCAAGGAAAAGGTCGGTTTCGACGTCATCCAGCACGAGACGGGTCTCGTGAAGGTCTCCGTCATCGGCATCGGCATGCGCAGCCACGCCGGCGTTGCCGCCTCCGCCTTCCGCGCGCTTGCCGAGAAGGGCATCAACATCAAGGCCATCACCACCTCCGAGATCAAGATTTCCATCCTGATCGACGGCCCCTATGCCGAACTCGCCGTTCGGACTTTGCATTCCGTCTACGGTCTCGATAAGAAGTAAGAACCGGCCGACTCGGCGCCGATCTTATGATCGCCGGCGCAGGCAAGCGCCGGTGAGGTAACGTCATTTTCGGGAGACGCCACGCGATGAGAGATCTCTCCGCGGGTCCGCGCGTTCTTCTCAAGCGGCTGCGCGAACTGATGGCGGAGCCGCTCGAGCCGCAGGAGCGCCTTGACCAGATCGTGCGCCAGATCGCGCAGAACATGGTCGCGGAAGTGTGTTCCGTCTACGTGCTGCGTTCCGACGGCATTCTCGAACTCTATGCGACCGAAGGCCTCAATCCCGGCGCCGTTCACCTTGCCCAGCTCAAGATGGGCCAGGGCCTTGTCGGCACCATCGCGGCTTCCGCGCGACCGCTGAACCTTTCCGATGCCCAGTCGCACCCCGCCTTCACCTACCTGCCGGAAACGGGCGAGGAGATCTACCACTCCTTCCTCGGCGTTCCTATCTTGCGTACCGGCAGGGCGCTCGGCGTGCTTGTCGTGCAGAACAGGGCGAGCCGCACCTACCGCGAGGACGAGGTAGAGGCGCTCGAAACGACGGCGATGGTGATTGCGGAAATGGTGGCGACAGGCGAGCTGAAGAAGCTCACCAAGCCCGGCCTCGAGCTCGACCTTTCCCGTCCTGTCGCCATCGAGGGCGCGAGTTTCGGCGAAGGCATCGGCCTCGGTTATGTCGTGCTGCACGAGCCACGCATCGTCGTCACGAACCTGCTCAACGAGGATTCCGAGCACGAACTCGGCCGCCTTGCCGAGGCGCTGGGGTCGCTGCGCATCTCCATCGACGACATGCTGTCGCGTCGCGAAGTGTCGATGGAGGGCGAGCATCGCGAGGTGCTGGAAACCTATCGCATGTTCGCGCATGACCGCGGCTGGGTGCGCAAGCTCGAAGAGGCGATCCGCAACGGCCTGACGGCGGAAGCGGCGGTCGAGCGGGTGCAGAGCGAGACCAAGGCGCGCATGATCCGCCTGACGGACCCGTATCTGCGCGAACGCATGCACGATTTCGACGACCTGGCGAACCGGCTGCTGCGCCAGCTTACCGGCTATGGCGCGAAGCTTTCGGCGAGCAGCTTCCCGAACGATGCCATCGTCGTGGCGCGTGCCATGGGCGCGGCCGAACTGCTTGACTATCCGCGCCAGAACGTGCGCGGTCTCGTGCTGGAAGAGGGCGCGGTGACGAGCCATGTGGTGATCGTCGCGCGCGCCATGGGCATTCCGATCGTCGGCCAGGCGGCCGGCGCGGTGGCGCTAGCCGAAAACGGCGATCCCATCATCATCGATGGGGACGACGGCCGGGTACACCTTCGGCCGCTGCCCGATCTCCAGCGTTCCTATGAGGAAAAGGTGCGCTTCCGCGCCCGCCGGCAGGAACAGTACCGGGCGTTGCGCGCCGTCGAGCCGCTGACGAAGGACGGGCGCGAGATCAATCTGCAGATGAATGCCGGTCTTCTGGTCGACCTGCCGCATCTCAACGAATCGGGCGCATCGGGCATCGGCCTCTTCCGCACCGAACTCCAGTTCATGATCGCCTCGACCATGCCGAAGGCGGAGGAGCAGGAAGCCTTTTACCGCAACGTGCTGAAACATGCCGGCGGGCGTCCCGTCACCTTCCGCACGCTCGACATCGGCGGCGATAAGGTCGTGCCCTATTTCCGTGCGGCGGAAGAAGAGAACCCGGCGCTCGGCTGGCGCGCCATCCGTCTGTCGCTCGACCGGCCGGGCCTGCTGCGCACCCAGCTGCGCGCCATGCTGCGCGCGGCGGCCGGCAACGATCTCAGGCTGATGCTGCCGATGGTGACGGAGGTTTCCGAACTCCGGGAGGTCCGCGACCTTCTCCAGAAGGAAATCCAGCGCCAGTCCAAGCTCGGCGAGCAATTGCCGAAGAAGCTGCAGTTCGGTGCGATGCTGGAAGTGCCGGCCCTGCTCTGGCAGCTCGACGAGTTGATGGCCGAGGTCGATTTCGTTTCTGTCGGTTCGAACGATCTTTTCCAGTTCGCCATGGCTGTCGACCGCGGCAATGCCCGTGTCTCCGACCGTTTCGATACGCTTGGCCGCCCGTTCCTGCGCATCCTGCGCGACATCGTGCGCGCCGGTGAACGCAACGAGACCTCCGTGACGCTGTGCGGCGAGATGGCCAGCAAGCCGATCTCCGCCATGGCGCTGCTCGGCATCGGCTTCCGTTCGGTGTCCATGTCGCCGGCCGCGATCGGCCCGGTGAAGTCCATGTTGCTGTCGCTCGATGCCGGCAAGCTCGAATCGCTGCTGATGCCGGCGCTCGACGATTTGAAGCCGACGGCCTCCATCCGCCAGATTCTCACCGACTTTGCGGCCGAGAACGGCATTCCGCTTTAAAGACCTGACTGGAGTTGAACGGTGGCGAAGCTTCCCGTTGAAAAGATGCGCGAACTCGAACGCCGTTTCGGCGAGATCGAGGCACGCATGTCGGCGGGGCCGGATTCGGAGACCTATGTGCGTCTCGCCTCGGAATATTCCGAGCTGCAGCCCGTCGTCACCAAGGTGCGCGAATACGAGAAGGTCAATGGCGAGATCGCCGACCTCGACGCGCTGCTCGCCGACAAGTCGACCGACCGCGAGATGCGCGATCTTGCGGAAATGGAGCTGCCCGACCTGAAGGAGCGCCTCGAAGGCCTCGAAAAGGAGATGCAGATCCTGCTTCTGCCGAAGGACGCCGCCGACGAGAAGAGCGCGATCCTCGAAATCCGCGCGGGTACGGGCGGGTCCGAAGCCGCGCTTTTTGCCGGTGACCTGTTCCGCATGTACGAGCGCTATGCGGCCGCCCATGGCTGGAAGGTGGAGGTCATCTCGTCGAGCGAGGGCGAAGCGGGCGGTTTCAAGGAAATCATCGCGACGATCACCGGCCGCGGGGTCTTTGCGAAGCTGAAGTTCGAATCGGGCGTGCACCGGGTCCAGCGCGTGCCGGAAACGGAGGCGAGCGGTCGCATTCATACGTCGGCGGCGACGGTTGCCGTGCTGCCGGAAGCCGAAGAGATCGACATCGAAATCCGCGCCGACGATATCCGCATCGACACGATGCGGTCCTCGGGCGCGGGCGGCCAGCACGTCAACACGACCGACTCGGCCGTGCGCATCACGCATCTGCCGACCGGCCTCGTCGTGACCAGTTCGGAAAAATCCCAGCACCAGAACCGCGCCAAGGCGATGCAGATCCTGCGCTCGCGCCTCTACGACATGGAGCGCCAGCGCGCTGACAGCGAACGCTCCGCCGACCGCAAGAGCCAGGTCGGTTCCGGCGACCGCTCGGAGCGCATCCGGACCTACAATTTCCCGCAGGGGCGTGTCACCGATCACCGGATCAACCTGACGCTCTACAAGCTCGACCGCATGATGATCGGCGAGATCGACGAAGTCGTCGATGCGCTGCTGGCCGATTACCAGGCCGGCCAGCTGGCCCAACTCGGCGAACAGGGCCGATGAGCAACGTGACGCTCGCCGAGGCGCTGGCCACGGCGCGGCGACGGCTTGCCGAGGCGGGCATTGGCGAGCCGGCACAGGATGCGCGGCTGTTGATCTCGGGCCTTCTGGCGCTTTCCTCCACGGCCTTCGTGACGGATGGGCGCCGGTCGCTTGCCGATGACGAGGTGATGGCAATCGACGCGGCGGTGGCGCGCCGGATTGAGCGCGAGCCGGTGCACCGCATTCTCGGCCACCGGGCCTTTTCGCGGCTGGATCTCGTGCTTTCCCCGGATACGCTGGAGCCGCGACCGGATACGGAAGTTCTCGTCGACATGCTGGTGCCGCATGCGCAACGGATCCTGACGGAACGGGGAAACTGCCGCATTCTCGATCTCGGCACGGGGACGGGGGCGATCTGCCTCGCCTTGCTCGATCTGGTGCCGGGCGCCACGGGGGTCGGCGCCGATCTTTCGGCAGGCGCCCTTGAAACGGCGATGCGCAATGCCCAGTTAAACGGGGTCGCGGACCGTTTCGAAGCGGTCGAGAGCGACTGGTTTGCAGCCGTGACCGGCGTTTTCGACATCATCGTGTCAAATCCGCCCTATATCGTCCGTTCCGTGGTCGGAACGCTGGACGAGGATGTCCGGCTTTACGATCCGATCCTGGCGCTGGATGGCGGCGATGATGGGCTCGATGCCTACAGGGCCATTGCGGCCGGGGCGGGCGACAGACTTCGGGACAATGGCCTGGTGGCCTACGAAATCGGCTTCGATCAGAAGGATCAGGTCACCGCGATCATGCGGGAAAACGGTTTTGCCCGAACTGACGCTGTAAAGGACTTCGGCGGCAACGACCGTGCGCTTCTCTTTTCAAAAGCAATGGCTGTGTAGATTTCGCTGCGGCAGTGCAGCAAATTCCGCAACCGCAAAGAAAAGGCTTGGAATTGTGAAGGAAGCGGGATAGTTTGCGGCCACGCACTGGGCAAGAGGTCATGACAAAAGGCTTTGCTCCTGTCTGACCCGATCGCGAGGATAGCTCTCTCGAAGAGTTGCTAGGGTTGAAGACTGCCCTGTGCGGGTACCTGTTAATTTGGCGTCTTACGGCGACAGGACCACCGACCGGCGTGGTTTGCCCGCGGGTAAGGATGCTTGATCTGGTGTGTCCCGATCAGGCGTGCAGACACATGAATCATCATACACGATACGTTAGGTGAGTGACATATGAGGCCAGGACAGCAAAACAAGCGCGGCCGCGGGCGTAATAACAACAACAATAACAACAATAACAACAACAATAACCACCAACGCAAGGGCGGCAATCCCCTGACGCGGACCTACGACAGCTCGGGTCCGGACGTGAAGATCAGGGGTACGGCCCAGCACATCGCCGAAAAGTATTCCGCGCTCGCTCGGGACGCCCAGAGCGCCGGCGACCGCGTGATGGCGGAAAACTATCTGCAGCATGCCGAGCACTATAACCGCATCATTGCCGCCGCCCAGGCGCAGATGCAGGACCGCTTCCCGCGGGAAGACCGCTCCGACAATGCAGACCGCAACGACTACAATGACCGCGACGGTTTCGACCGCGATCAGGACGAGATCGATTCGACGCCCGTCGACGAACCGGCTCCGGTTGCTGCTGCTCCCGCCGTCGTGGCTGCCGAACCCGTCGTCGACGGTTCCGGTCCGCAGCCCGTGATCGAAGGTACGCCGGCCGAAGTCGCGCTCGAAGAGGAAGGCACGGCCTCCGGCCGCGCGCCGCGTCGCCGCAACGCCGCCCGTCCGCGCCGTCCGCGCCGGGGCGAAGGCCAGGCAGCCGGTGACGACGCTCAGCCGGCCGATGGCGATGCGCCGGCCCTGGAAGCCGCTTCCGAGTAAGCGCATCCATGGAAGACCTTGCGGAACCCGGCTTCGTGCCGGGTTCTTGCGTTTCGGCAAGCCCGTTCAAAAATGTTTGGGGTGCGCCGGGCGCTCTCTTTAATTCCGAAAACGTCTCCACCATATTCGCTTCAAGCGGTTGACCGGTCGAAGGCCGGGACCCCGCAGGCATGAAGGTTCGCCTTTACGGGAGCCTTATCCTGAATCGTCGACCGGCGCCTCGAAGGGCCGGCCGAGTTATGGAGGCAGATTGATGAATATTGAAAAATACTCCGAGCGCGTTCGCGGTTTCCTGCAATCCGCCCAGACGAAGGCGCTGGCGGACGGACATCCGCAATTCACGCCCGAGCACGTTCTGAAAGTGCTGCTCGACGACGAGCAGGGCATGGCCACGTCGCTGATCGAGCGGGCCGGCGGCAACGCGCGTGACGCGCGGATCGCCAATGACGCCGCTCTTGCCAAGCTGCCGAAGGTTTCCGGCGGTAACGGGCAGGTCTATCTTTCCCAGCCGCTCGCCAAGGTTTTTGCCACGGCGGAAGAGGCTGCCAAGAAGGCCGGCGACAGCTTCGTCACCGTCGAGCGTCTGCTGCTGGCGCTGGCCATCGAAAAGTCCGCGGCATCGGCCGACATCCTGGCCAAGGCCGGTGTGACGCCTGCTGCGCTCAACCAGGTCATCAACGACATTCGCAAGGGCCGCACCGCCGACACGGCGAGTGCGGAGCAGGGCTTCGATTCGCTGAAGAAATTCGCCCGTGACCTCACGGCCGACGCGCGCGAAGGCCGTCTCGACCCGGTCATCGGCCGCGACGACGAAATCCGCCGCACCATCCAGGTCCTCTCGCGCCGCACGAAGAACAATCCCGTGCTCATCGGCGAGCCCGGCGTCGGCAAGACCGCCATCGCCGAAGGCCTCGCGCTGCGCATCGTCAATGGCGATGTGCCGGAGAGCCTGAAGGAAAAGAAGCTGATGGCGCTCGACATGGGCGCGCTGATCGCCGGTGCGAAATATCGCGGTGAGTTCGAGGAACGCCTGAAGGCCGTGCTGGCCGAAGTGCAGGCGGAAGACGGCGAGATCATCCTCTTCATCGACGAGATGCACACGCTGGTCGGCGCCGGCAAGGCGGATGGGGCGATGGACGCCTCCAACCTGCTGAAGCCCGCACTTGCCCGTGGCGAACTGCACTGCGTCGGCGCGACCACGCTCGACGAGTATCGCAAGCATGTCGAAAAGGATGCCGCGCTTGCCCGCCGGTTCCAGCCCGTCATGGTGGACGAGCCGACCGTCGAGGACACGATCTCGATCCTGCGCGGCCTCAAGGAAAAGTACGAGCAGCACCACAAGGTCCGGATTTCCGACTCGGCCCTGGTCGCCGCCGCGACGCTTTCCAACCGCTACATCACGGATCGTTTCCTGCCGGACAAGGCCATCGACCTGATGGACGAAGCGGCCTCGCGTCTGCGCATGCAGGTCGATTCCAAGCCGGAAGAGCTCGACGAACTCGACCGCCGCATCATCCAGCTCAAGATCGAGCGCGAGGCCCTGAAGAAGGAGACCGACCGCTCGTCGCAGGATCGCCTCGAAAAGCTCGAGATCGATCTTGCCGCGCTGGAAGAGCAAGCCTCTGCGCTCACCGCGCGCTGGCAGGCGGAAAAGTCCAAGCTCGGCCGCGCCGCCGATCTCAAGCGTCAGCTCGACGAGCTGCGCAACGAGCTTGCCATTGCCCAGCGCAAGGGCGAGTTCCAGCGTGCCGGCGAATTGGCCTATGGCATCATCCCCAAGCTCGAAAAGGAGCTGGAAGAGGCCGAAGGCAGCGATGCCAGCGACGTCGATCCGATGGTGCAGGAGGTCGTGACCGCCGACAACATCGCCCATGTGGTCTCCCGCTGGACGGGTATTCCCGTGGACAGGATGCTGGAAGGCGAACGCGACAAGCTGCTGCGCATGGAAGACGAGCTCGGCAAATGGGTCGTCGGGCAGGGGGATGCCGTTCAGGCCGTTTCCCGCGCCGTTCGCCGTGCCCGCGCCGGCCTGCAGGATCCGAACCGGCCGATCGGCTCGTTCATCTTCCTCGGACCCACCGGCGTCGGCAAGACGGAGCTGACCAAGGCGCTCGCCCGCTTCCTCTTCGACGACGAGACGGCGATCCAGCGCATGGACATGTCGGAATACATGGAGAAGCACTCCGTGGCCCGGCTGATCGGTGCGCCTCCCGGCTATGTCGGCTATGAGGAGGGTGGTGCTCTGACGGAATCCGTTCGCCGCCGGCCCTATCAGGTCGTGCTGTTCGACGAAATCGAGAAGGCGCATCCGGATGTCTTCAACGTCCTGCTGCAGGTCCTCGATGATGGTCGCCTGACCGACGGCCAGGGTCGTACCGTGGACTTCCGCAACACGATGATCATCATGACGTCGAACCTCGGCGCCGAATATCTGACGGCGCTCGGCGAGAACGAGGACAGCGATACGGTTCGCGACCAGGTCATGGATGTCGTCAAGATGGCATTCCGGCCGGAGTTCCTGAACCGTGTCGACGAGATCATCCTGTTCCACCGCCTGCGGCGGTCGGAAATGGGGGCGATCGTCGATATCCAGCTGGAGCGCCTGCGCAAGCTGCTGACCGACCGCAAGATCGTGCTCGATCTCGATGACGACGCGGTGCACTGGCTGGCCGAGAAGGGCTACGATCCGGTCTATGGTGCACGCCCCCTCAAGCGGGCGATCCAGAAGCACCTTCAGGATCCGCTGGCCGAGAAGATTCTCGGCGGCGATATCGCGGATGGATCGATCGTCAAGGTGACCGCCGGTTCCGACCGGCTGCTCTTCTCGTCGCGCAACGGCGCGGTCAGCAAGGCCGCCTGAGGCGATCGACGGTTACAGGAAAAGCAAAGCGCGGGTCCCGGCCCGCGCTTTTTGCATTTTCGATGACGCGGCGAAAAGCGCCGGCAAAGGCGGTCAGTGCGTTTCCGCCACTTCCGTCGAGCCGTCGCCGCGACCGAGCAGGTCGTCGATGCGCTTGCGCTCGGTCTCGAACTGGGCAAGGGCCTTGCCCTCCAGCGACTTGCCGCCGGGCAGACGGATTTTCAGGGCATCGACCTTGTTGCCGTTGACGATCAGCTCGTAGTGCAGGTGCGGGCCGGTCGAAAGGCCGGTCGTGCCGACAAAGCCGATCACCTGGCCCTGTCGCACCTTCGCTCCGACCTTGACGCCCTTGGCGATGGCGCTCTGGTGATTGTAGGACGAGACATAGCCGTTGGCATGGCGGATCAGGGTCTGGTTGCCATAGCCGCCCGAATCCCAGCCGGCCTTTTCGACCACGCCGTTGCCGGCCGCGATGATCGGCGTGCCGCGCGGGGCCGCCCAGTCGACGCCGGTGTGCATGCGCGAAAAACCGAGGATCGGGTGGCGGCGCATGCCGAAGCCGGAGCGGAACACCCCGTTCGGCACGGGATTGCGCAGCAGGAACTGCCGGATGCTCTTGCCGTCCTCGTCGTAGTAGTCGACCGATTCGTCGTCCGGATTCTGGAAGCGGTAGACCCGGGTTTCCGTGTCGCCGAACTTGGCGTCGAGGAAGAGGATTTCCGAATCCTCCGTCGCCGTGCCGTTCTGGTCCGTGACGGAGAAGAAGGCTTCAAGGGAATCGGTCGGGCGAAGCTGTGCCTGGAAATCGACATTGCTGGCGAGGATGCGAATGACCTCGCTCGTCATGTCCTGTCCCATGCCATAGGACAGCGCCGCGCGGTATATGCCGTCATAGACCCGCGGCAGATCGCGCCCGGCGATGATCGTCGGCCGGTCGTCGTTGTCGAAGGCGGTTGCAACCGCATCGAGCACCGGCGGTTCGGCGCCTTCGACGAAGCGTCCGCTGTCGTCGAGCGCTGCCGTCACCACATGGCGGCCGCGCGAATAGACGCTGGCGCGCACGATGTTCGCTTCCTTGCCCTTCTGGGAAATGCAGATGCGCAGCACGTCGCCCTCGGCGAGTTCCTTGCTGCCGAGCTGATGCTCCAGATAGGTGGAAAGGTCTTCGGCCTGGGCCTTGGTATAGCCCGCCGTCGTCATGACCTCGCCGATATCGGCCGCGCGCCGCACGGGGATCACGTCATCGGCATATTCGGTGTCGTCGGGTGTCAGCGTGTCGAAGGTCGATACGCTCATATTCTCTTCCACGATGCGGGCCGTCAGGCCGAGCAGGTCGAGATCGGAGGATTCCGAGGCGAAGCGCTGCGGGTCGACATAATAGAGGGAGGCGACCTGCGTGCTGCCGTCCGTCAGCACCGAACCATTGGTGCGCACATTCTCCTCGACCTCTTCGATCGACATCTGGTCGGCATAGTCGAGCGCCGATCCGCCGGTCGGGAAGGCGTCCGTCTGCAGCGCCACTTCCGATTCGACGTCGGAGCCGTAGATCGTGCCCATGCGCGAGGCGGGCGCGGCATCCTTGCCGTTGGTCGAAAAGATCGAGAGCGGATCGAAGCGCGGATAGTCCTCGTTCGTCGCGTGGTTGGCCGCGAGCGCCATCTTCACATGGGCGAAGGGTTGCCGGCGCACCACTTCCTTCTGGCCGTCATGGATCATGGTGGAGATTTCCATGATCTTCTTGTCGGCGGGCTTGGCGACGATGGCGGGCTCCAGCACGCGTTCGCCGCGCTTGGCTGTTTCGCCCGTCTTGCTGGTCTGGCTCGGGGTTCCGAGCGCCGCGAAGGCTTCGGCGGGAATGGCGAGCTGCTGGCGACCGTCAAGGGCGGCGAAAAGCGCGACGCCCATAAGAATGGAGGAGGTAATGCCGGTGAGGAAGGTGCCGGACAGCCAGCGAAGCGAGATTTCCCGCCGGTCAGGCGCCTTGCGCCCGTCGGCCAGGATCGGCGGTTCGTTGCCGAGGGATCGGATCATGTTCCGGTCGGTGGTCATGCCGATTGCGCTTCGCCCTGTGCCGTCTGTTTGTTGTCAGCGCGGGAAGATGCACGCAGGAGGGCCCGCGAGTCAAATCACGCTCGTTCTTCCTCTCTCTAAGAGGGGCGGAATGTGAAAATCTGAGGGCAATCGGCGTCTTTTGAGGGTGGACTGGCCCGTAAGGCCCGGAAATCCAGTATCTTTTGCGGGGAAATGAAAGCGAAACGCGGATTTCCGAAGAAATTTTCAAAAAAGTGTCACAGGGCTGTTGACGGGTAAAAATGTTGGGCCTATAACGCCGCTCATCGAACGAGAGCGGCGGCGCTTCT
>NZ_JBBEYH010000024.1:0-83201 GCF_050172695.1 Shinella sp. G-2
GATCGCAGCGACGATGCCGCGGGTCGATTGGCAGGATACGGTCAGCACATGGCTCTTCATCGGTTCTTTTCTCGCGTTCTTCCGGTGCGTGGGCGGGCGCCGGCGATCCCCTGGTCTTACAGCCGCGATCACGGCATGTCGCATATTTCAGGCCGCCTGCGACAGCGCAAGCCCCTGCAATGGCGAGAAGCTACGCCGCCTCCCGCAAGGAATCCCTCCGGTTCGCGACATCCAATGCGTCGAAAATGCCACGACACGCGTCGGCAGCCGGTCAAAAAACCAACTGGACACTATTATGGACACATGTTCTAAAAAATGGACGGTATCGGCGGGAGCGCAACATGCATCTTTCCATGTGGAGCTATCCCTGGGACATCCAGGACCAGGGCCTCACGACGCTGGCCGCCGAGCTTGCCGGCCGCGCCAGACTGAACACCGTCAGCATGGCCACGGTCTACCATGCCGGCCGCTTCCTGCAGCCGCGCAGCCCGCAGGAAAAGATCTATTTTCCGGAAGACGGCACGGCCTATTTCCAGCCCACCGAAACCCTCTGGCGGGACAAGGAGATCCGCCCGCTGGTGGCGCAGAACCTTGTCGAGCGGGGCGACATGCTGGAGGCGCTGACCAAGGCGCGCGCCAAGACGGGCCTCAAGGTCTCCTGCTGGACGGTCTGCCTGCACAACAGCCGGCTCGGTGCGCTGCATCCCGAGCACGTGACGCGCAATGCCTTCGGCAATCCCAGCGTCTTCAATCTCTGCCCGTCGAGCCCGGCGGCGCGGGATTATGTCGTGACGCTCGTGCGCGACATCACCACCGCCTACAAGCCCGACATGCTGGAGCTGGAAAGCCCCAGCTTCATGGGCTATGCCCATGGCTACCACCATGAGAAGGATGGTATCGGCCTCACCGCCGAGGACGATTTCCTGCTCTCGCTCTGCTTCTGCGAGCATTGCACGGCGCGGGCGCTCAAGGCCGGCGTGCCGGTGGACGGCGCGCGCAGGACGGCAAAGCGCTTCATCGCCGAAATGTGCGAACGCGCGGTGCCGGAACGGCAGTTTCCTGATTTCCCGAGCGCGGGCATTGATGCCTTCCGCGATCATGCCGACCTTCATGCCTATCTTGCCTGGCGCATCGAGCCGGTGACCAGCCTGATCGGCGAGATCAAGGCAGCAGCCGATCCGGCAACGCGCATCGTCCTGATCGACGGCCCGGATGCGTGGCTGGGCGGCATCGACCTTGCGGCCGCCGGAAGGCTTTGCGACGGCGCGATCCTCTGCTGCTACGACATGACACCGGACGCTGTGGGCGCGGTTATCCGCAAGGGACGGGCAATGCTCGGACCGGGAAAATTCCTCGGGCTCGGCCTGCGCGTCTTCTACCCCGAGGTCGACGGTCCGGAAATCCTGAAGGCGCGCGTGAAAAGCGCCGTGGACGCCGGCGCCGATGGGGTCACTTTCTACAATTACGGGCTCATTCCCGCAAAGCGCCTCGACTGGGTGGGCGCGGCGGTCGCAGGCCTTGGCCAGCCTTCGTCCGGCGGATTAGGCCGAACGGATTGACAGACCGCCGGGCGGACGTGAGAAGCTTGGCCGACAGAAGACAGGAACCGATGCGATGGATGCTATTGCCGACGAAGCAGGGGGGAAGCGCGCCCGCGGGCTCGACCGCGCCTTCGAAATCCTCGATTTCCTGCGGCAGAAGCGGCAGGCCCTGAAGCCCAATGAGATCGCCGCGCAGATCGGTGCGCCGCGCTCGTCGGTCTACGAACTGGTGAACCTTCTACTGCGCAATGGCATCCTGGAATTCACCGGCGGCGACGGCCGCGTCTATCTCGGCCGCAAGCTCTATTTTCTGGGCGCGGCCTACGAACACCATTTCGATTTCACCCGCGAATGCGAGGCGGCACTGGAAAGGCTGGCGGACGAGACGCGCGAGACGGCGCAATTCTGCATGCTCGACGGCAACAAATACACGGTCGTGCGCATGCGCGAGGGTGCCCGTCCCTTCCGCATCTCCACGGATATCGGCCAATCGGTACCGATCCCGTGGACGGCCTCCGGCCGTCTGCTCGTTGCGCATATGACGGATGACGAAATCCTCGCCTTCATCCCGTCGGAGGATTTCCGCCTGCCGAACGGCGAATGGCTGGAGCCCGAAGCCTTTCTTGCCGAGGTGCGCCAGGCCGGGCACGAGGGCTTCTTCACCTTCAACAGCATCGTCGACAGCTTCACCCACTGCTTCGCGGTGCCTGTGATGGACGAGGGACACGCCGCCGCGACGCTCTGCCTCGTCACGCCCAAGGACGATGGGCTCGCCAATCGCGACCGCTATCTCGATTGCCTGAAAATGGCGGCCGCCGGCCTCAGCCACGCGCCGAAGCGCGGCTGATCGGCATCACGGCGCATTGCATAGCCAGCGATCCATGCCCGCCGCCGCCGCGCGGCCCGTGGCGAAACAGGCGGTCAGCAGGTAGCCGCCGGTCGGCGCTTCCCAGTCCAGCATCTCGCCGGCAACGAAGACGCCCGGCAATGCCTTCAGCATGAAGGCCTCATCGACCGCATCGAAGCGGACGCCGCCGGCCGCGGAAATCGCCTCGGCAATCGGGCGCGGCCGCACAAGATGGATCGGCAGGGCCTTGATCGCCGATGCCAGGGCGTCCGGGCCAAGATGTGTAGCATCGGCCACGCATTCCCGCAGCAGCGCGGCTTTGACGCCGTCGAGCCCCGCACCCTTGCGAAGGCGCGTGGAAAAACTCGCCTTGCCCCCCTGCCGGGCAAGATCTGCCGAAAGCCGCGCCGCCGTGCGCCCCGGTGCAAGGTCGAGCACAAGGCTCGCCATGCCAGCGGTTTCCAGTGCATCGCGCAGCGCGGCGGCATGGGCATAGACGAGGCTGCCTTCGATACCGGCTTTCGAGAGCACGAATTCGCCAGGTATCGTGCCGGCCGCCGATCGTGCGGTAACACCCTTGACCGGCGCGCCCGCAAAACGCTCCACGATTAACGGCGACCAGTCCACGTCGAAACCGCAATTGGCCGGACGGAACGGCGCGATGTCCACGCCCTGCCCCGCAAGACCATCGACCCAGGCGGCATCCGACCCGAGCCGCGGCCAGCTCGCGCCGCCGAGCGCCAGCAGCACCGCATCGAACTCGATGTCCACCGCCCCCCCGGGCGTTTCGACGGAGAGGCCGCCGGGCACAAAACCCGTCCAGCGATGACGCACGCGGATGTCCACGCCCTGCCCTCCCAGCCGCGCCCGCCAGGCGCGCAGCAGCGGCGAGGCCTTCATGACCGTCGGGAACACGCGGCCCGACGTGCCGACGAAGGTTTGCGTGCCAAGCCCCGTCGCCCAGGCGCGAAGATCCGCCGGCGGGAAGGCGTCGAGCGCGGTGCGTAGCCGCTCACCCGCCGCCCCGAAGCGGGTGACGAAGCGCTCATAGGCTTCCGAATGGGTAATGTTGAGACCGGATTTTCCGGCAAGCAGGAATTTCCGGCCGATGGTGGGCATCGCCTCCAGCACGGTCACGGCATGACCGCGCGCCGACAGAATTTCCGCCGCCATCAACCCGGCCGGTCCGCCGCCGACAATCCCGATCCGCTTTGCCATCGCTTCCGCCTTGAAACCCATCGCCGTTCTCATAAATCGTCTGCAGCGGCTTCGCCAGCCAGGGTGTATGGTCAATGTCGGAACAGGAGAGCGACATGGACATCAAGCGCAACGGCAACAGCCCCTCGGCACCGGGACCGGCAGACTACTTCACCGGCAGGGTGCGTCTCGACACGCCCTTCAAAGCCGAGGCACCGGGCCGGGCGAGTGGCGCCATCGTCACCTTCGAGCCGGGCGCGCGCACCGCCTGGCACACCCATCCGCTCGGCCAGACCGTCATCGTCACCGCCGGCCTCGGCTGGGCGCAGCGCGAGGGCGGCCCCGTCGAGGAAATCCGTCCCGGCGATGTCGTCTGGTTTCCGCCAGGCGAAAAACATTGGCACGGCGCAACCGACAGAACGGCCGTGACCCATGTGGCGATCGCCGAAGCGGAGAATGGTTCGCCCGTGACCTGGCTGGAGCAGGTGACGGACGAACAGTATCGCGGAAAAGGCTGAGTCAGTCGCCCGGCGGCGCGTATTTCCGCGTGAAGGGCGCGCCGTTGAACGTGTGCGTGCAGCAGGCGCAGCCGGGCTCCATATGTTCGACCCGCAGATCGGGATCGACCAGCCGCAATCGGTTGCCGTCATCGACGAAAAGGCCGCTGTAATAGGAATGCTCGCCGATCAGGATGAAGGGCTTCTTCTCCGCCTCGGAGCGTGCGACCATCCAGAAGATCGGTTCGGCCTTGTCGAGCCGGCCGACCGCCTCGGCAAAGACGGCATCCCAGTCGTCCCCGACACGCGACAGCAAGAACCTGAAAAGCGGCGTGTAGTCGAGGCCACGGCGCTGCCGGCCGCCCATCGCCCCATCCTGCAACCGATCCTCACGCCGCCGCGACCAGCGGTATTCACCGCCCGAGCCATGGCGCACGCCATGGGTCCGCGTGTTGACACTGCGATAAAGCGGCTTCTTTCGATCCATGCGCGACGATAGCCCGAAACGGCGGACGGCGACAGATCAGCTGGGAAGGCCCGGCGCCTCGTGACCGCTCTGGGCGACATATTCGGTATAGCCGCCCGGATACTGGTGCACGTCGTCGCCGTTGAGTTCCAGAACGCGGTTCGACAGTGCCCCAAGGAAATGACGGTCGTGCGAGACGAAGAGCATGGTGCCCTCGTAGTCGGCGAGCGCCTTGATCAGCATTTCCTTGGTGTCGAGATCGAGATGGTTCGTCGGCTCGTCAAGGATGAGGAAGTTCGGAGGATCGAACAGCATGGCCGCCATGACGAGCCGCGCCTTCTCGCCACCTGACAGAACCCGGCACTTCTTCTCGACATCATCGCCGGAAAAGCCGAAGCAGCCGGCAAGCGTCCTGAGCGGCCCCTGCCCCGCGCGCGGAAACTCCTGCTCCAGCCATTCGAAGACCGTGAGATCGCCGTCGAGCAGATCCATTGCATGCTGTGCAAAATAGCCGACCTTGACGCTTGCCCCGATGGTTACGCTCCCTTCGTCCGGGTTCGCCGCACCGGCGACGAGCTTCAACAGCGTCGATTTCCCCGCCCCATTGACGCCCATCACGCACCAGCGCTCGCGGCGGCGGATGAGGAAGCTGAAATCCTTGTAGATCGACCGGCTGCCATAAGCCTTGTCGACATTCTTCAGGTTGACGACATCCTCGCCCGAACGCGGCGCCGGCTGGAACTCGAACATCACGGTCTGGCGTCGGCGCGGCGGCTCGACGCGCTCGATCTTGTCGAGCTTCTTCACGCGGCTCTGCACCTGCGCCGCATGGGAGGCGCGCGCCTTGAAACGCTCGATGAACTTGATCTCCTTGGCGAGCATCGCCTGCTGGCGCTCGAACTGCGCCTGCTGCTGCTTCTCGTTCTGCGCGCGCTGCTGCTCGTAAAAGCCGTAGTCGCCGGAATAGGTGGTCAGCGCGCCGGCGTCGATCTCGATGATCTTGGTCACGATGCGGTTCATGAACTCGCGGTCGTGCGAGGTCATGAGAAGCGCGCCGTCATAGGTCTTCAGAAACTGCTCCAGCCAGATCAGGCTCTCGAGGTCGAGATGGTTGCTCGGCTCGTCGAGCAGCATGACATCCGGCCGCATGAGCAGGATGCGGGCGAGCGCCACGCGCATCTTCCAGCCGCCCGAAAGCTTGCCGACATCGCCGTCCATCATTTCCTGGCTGAAACTGAGGCCGGCCAGCACCTCGCGCGCCCGGCTTTCCAGCCCATAGCCGTCGAGCTCCTCGTAGCGCGCCTGTACCTCGCCATAGCGTTCGATGATCGCATCCATCGCGTCGAGCTTATCGGGATCGACCATGTCGGCCTCTAGCGCCCGCAACTCCGCGGCCACCGAACTCACCGGCCCCGCCCCGTCCATCACCTCGGTGACGGCGCTGCGCCCCTCCATCTCACCGACATCCTGGCTGAAATAGCCGATGGAAACGTTCTTCTCGACAGAGACCTGTCCTTCGTCCGGCTGTTCCTGCCCGGTGATCATCCGGAACAGCGTCGTCTTGCCCGCCCCATTCGGCCCCACAAGCCCGATCTTCTCCCCGCGATTCAACGCGGCGGACGCCTCGATAAAGAGGATGCGGTGGCTGTTGGACTTGCTGATATTCTCGATGCGGATCATGGAAGGAGGCCTCGTCGTGTTCCGCGCCTATGCCATGGCGCGATACGACAAGTCCATTAGCAGAATGGGCTAATCCGATACCATCCGTCAATCATTCGGATATCATGCGTCGCATATGGTCGACGAAGATGATCGGCAGGGGCTCCTCGATTTCAATCAGACCAACGGAATGCCGGGCCACTCATCCTCGGGAACGCAGGTAGTGGGTGAGATAGGACGTGGGGCGTGGAACCGCCTGCATACCGATTGTCTCTCGAGATAGAGACTGCTCCTTCCGGCGAATGACATGTCCCGTATTGGGGACGACCTTGTGAAGAATATCCCGACTGATCGTTTCCATGTTCCAGGTCCAGTCCTCAAAGCCGAAGCCACCCTTCAAGTCCGTACATGGATAAGGATTGGCAGCATAGATTTCCCGTGCGCCGAAACTCAGGGCCGTCCAATAGTTTTCCAGCGCCATTGCGGCATGGCTGAATGCCTCATCCTCCATGTCGATATGGCAGAAGATATGCCGCGAGGCGCCAAAGAAGACACAAATCTCAGGGTGCCATATCACCGGCTCGCTGCGGGTTGCCGCCATGGACGCGGCTTCAGTCAGCCAGTTAATACCCCAAAGATCATCCGCATCGAGAAATGCAAGATATGTCCCCTCCGCAAGGCCGATGGCATGATTGCGCGACAATCCCAGATCGCCGAAATCCACCTCGATGATCCTCGCACCTTCCGGCCCCTGCCCGCGGATTAAATCCCGCGTCACGGAATCTGGCTTATCGAGAACGGCAATCGTTTCTGTCCGAAATCCGGCTTGCTCAGCATTCGCCAAGCATCGCTTGAGGCTTTCAAGCGATGGTTTCGCCAGCATTCCTTCCCGATGCGCGTTCAGAATTGCCGTTATCAAGGGGCGCGGCATGCAGAAGGCCTCCGGTCAAATAGGGCTGGTGGAGCAAGATGTCCCTATAGTTTTGCCAGCTGTGGTTTTCCCGAAGTCTAGCCATCATCGCCTCAGCACGATTCTGCGTCTGCTGCGAATTTGCGGCAACGTCACGCAGGGCCTGAACATAGGGCAAGGGATTCCGAATATCTTCGATCAACCAACCGGTTTTCTCTGTTACCAGCTCACGGATACCCCCGGCTCCGGAGGCGACGATGGGAAGGCCCGCCGCGGCCGCCTCCAACAATACATTGGGAATGCCATCCCACAAAGACGTATAGAGGAAAGCATCATAATCAACCAAGGGGAGAGTGCCGAAACGTTCAAAAGGCCCATGGAAGTGAACATGAGAGCAGCGCTCGGACAGCGCTGCCAGGCGCATTTCGAGGGCATGGCTGCCCCGGCCCCAGATATGGAACTCGAATTGGGGATTACCCTCGGCAAGCTCCAGCAGGAGTTGCACATTCTTCTGAGGCATGAGACGTCCGGCCCACAAGACGCGCAATGGCGCGCCTACAGCGCGGGTTCGCGGCGATTTTTCGGCGATGTCGGGCGCGGGTTGTGGCAGGTTCACCAGCCGTGTCTGCAATTCTTCAGGAACACCAAACTGGTCGATCAACTGATCAATGTAAGTTTGGTTGTCAAAATATATGCCGGACAGATAGGGTAAGCATTGACGGAGATATTGGTCCGAATATCCGTTTCGCCGCCCGGATGCGGAATAATCCTCACAGAATAGCATCGCATAAAGTCGGCTAAAACGCGCCAGCCGGCCGCCGTGACGCTTCAACGCCTCCCAACACACACGGCAATTCACATTCAAAATCACGTCAGGCTGAAGATTGCGGACGAGAAGGTCGAGCAGTTCGACCCGCTCCGGCTGTGACAAATCCTCTCCAAGTCGCTCGAACGAAATCAACGGCACACCCGCGGGAAGCAGGTGGAGAGCTTCCAGGCGATCGGAATCGCCGAGAATGACTAGAACGGATTTCTCGCCGTATTTCTCGGCAAGCGAGCGGATGGCGTGGCATGCCACAAGATCGGAGCCGCCATGAACGAGCCACGGCAAAAAGACGATGGCGCGCGGCGGGGTTTCGATCCGTTTGACGATCTTCTCGAAAGCGCGTGCAACCGGGTGACGTGCGCGACCATTGATGACGGGAATGCCGTCGGCATGCTCAAAATAGTCCGCTCCGTAAAGCTCTGGCTCAAGATCTTCGACGCCGCGTAAAGTCTCCCGAGCAAGTTCGAAAACACGGCCCGTCCGGCGAGGCGCACGGCCCTCACGAAAGCCGTAGTCTATATAATGCAGCAACGGATCAGCCGCCGCGAGATCGGAGTACTGTGCCAGATACCAGGCGGCATCAAAGTCCGGACCAGGAGAACGCCCCTCGCGGCTGCCGTGGACAAGGAAATGCAGCAATGCCGGATATCCTGCATTCGCCACGTCGGGATATTGCCGAAGATACCACTCCTCGTTGAAAAGGCCGGACGCAATGATCCGGTCCGCCGCGCTTGGCGGAGCTCGATGAACCGCCAGCCCTTGCGCTCGACCGTACTTGATGTAGTGGACGAGAGGATTCATTCGCGAAAGGCGGGCATCCGCATGCTGGTCGAGATACCGGGCGGTGTCGAATGACCGGCTTGGCGACAACCGGTACTTTCGAGCATTCTTAACGAAATGCACCAATGGATCGACTTTGTCGCGAACAACGTAGGGATGGGCTAGTTGGTACCATTCCGCATCGAACAGTCCGGAGGCCAGAATGATTCGGCCATCCTGGAGCAAACGGGGCGCTTCAGTCAGGAAATGGATAATTTTAAGCATTACTTTCACCTGCCCGGGATGAAACCACGCCGGCTCTTCATACCTTCAATGCGGCAGTTTCATAGTCTTCGGTCATATCAACCGCAAGCCTTTAACGGAACAGCAGAAATTCATTAGCAGCGTCAAGTGAGCTTGACGGCATGACTCTATCAGCAGACGCATATTGCGCTTAAGAGCGCTCGGCTCGCGATACAATCCACCGTCGACGCATCTCCCTGATGCCATAAGGATCGGCAACTACGCATCAACGACCACCGGCGATTTTACAACCCGTTGGCACATATCTCGACGCTAGCACGGACAATAACAGGGGAAGGCCCCACATTTGCAAACTCTTCGCTTTGATGCGAAACACGCTCTAACAAGTCCGCTGGACGTGAAGGGCGCGCACCGCCTCAACATCCGCAACAAGCGACGCTGCAGGACGATCACGAGGCCTATTCCGTGGTGATGGCATTGAATTCAGTAGAAAACAACATCGGGAACACACTGCCCGAATACGATGTCTCTATCGTCCTCAACCTGCACAACGAGGCCCGTTATCTCACACGAACCATGCTCTCGCTTGAGGCGGCCGTCCTCCATGCACGCCAGAACGACATTACATTCGAGGTCATCGTCGTCCTCGACAGGGCGGACACCGCTACGAGGAATCTTGCTGAAAACTATGATTACTCGATCTTCGATTCCGTCAAGATCATTCATGTAAGCAATGGCTCGCTCGGCCTTTCTCGCAACGACGGGATTTCTGTCGCAAGCGGTGAGTACATCGCCACCGCCGACGCGGACGACTTGGTATCCTTCGATTTCTTCTTGAAACTGTGCACGACTGCCCGCTCATCCTCGGGCGATGTTATAATTTTTCCCGAATACATCGTCGGCTTCGGGGAGAAAAACTACGCGTGGAAATTTTATGGAAGGGAAGCTATAGGAAATTCGACCTTTTTCTCTAGCCACCCCTACATTTCGCGTATTTTCTGCAAGAGGAAACTGTTTGAGCAGATAAAGTATTCCGACGTATCAGCGAAATCTGGCTTCGCCTACGAGGACTGGCACTTCAATTGCGAATGCATCTCGCTAAAATATTCAATTGAAATCGCAAAAGGTGCGATCCTTTTTTACCGCCAAAGACCTGGTAGTCTATTAAGGCAGGCGGAAGCGGGAGCCTCTCGCATGATCCCCGCCAGCAAATACTTCGATCCGGAAACCTTTATTGAGCTGGCGCAAGCCGAATTCAACGAAGAAACGCGCCAAAAAATTCCGGAGAGACCCTTTTCCCTCCGTGACTTTCTCCTAGAAGAAGGTATCGCTGACATATTTGCTGCGGCGAACCGGATTGACCCGGCTATCAGCATAGGAATCATACGCTACGGACACGCCGGATCGAACCTGCCTCCAGCTAGCGACGCAACCGTAGCCTATTTTCACCTTTGCAAGGCGATCGATACGACCGGCTATACCGACGTCATACTCCTACCTTTCTTAACCAAGGGAGGTGCGGAAAAGTATATCATCTCCGTTACACATGCCATAAAGAATCTGTCTCCCAGTAGCCGCTGCCTGTTTCTGTGTGGGCAGAAATTCGACAACCACGAATGGGTGGGAAAACTTCCCGCTGACAGCACATTCATTGACCTTCACGATCTCGTGCAAACAAATCTGAGCACGCAGGACGTCCTCCTGATCACGTACCGGCTGGTGCAAAACATGAGGCGGACCAAGCGCGTTCATGTCAAAGGCAGTGAATACGGCTCAGAGTTCATCAAGAACTACTCGAGCAAGTTAGGGAGCATCGAGCTTTACTATTATTATTTTTGCGACGAGGTCATTTATTACCGCGGTTCGGAGCATGTCAACGGATACAGTTTTGACCTCGTTTCCGAATTTGGGCCGAATATTACCGGCATCATTTCCGACCATAAAAAGAATATAGAGTTCGTCGACCGCATCGTCGGAAAAGGCTCCATCGGCAGAACGCATGCCCTTTATGCGGTCTGTGACACAGACCGGATGCTCCCATCCTTGGAGATTACCTCGCAGTCCCGGCTGTTGTGGGCCTCCCGTATTGATGCACAAAAGCGGCCTGAGCTTGTCCGCAAGATCGCGGCCCGCCTTGCTGACACCCAGCCGGGCGTGTTGATTGAAGTTTTCGGCAGCACAACCTATGGCGAGATCGACCAAACCGTCTTTGGCGCTGAACCCAACATCATCTATCAGGGCGCATTCAACGGCTTTTCGCAGATTCCTGCCGGAAAGTACGATGCCCTTATCTATACGGCGGCATTCGACGGACTGCCGAATATCGTCCTGGAAGCTATGGCGGCCGGCATGCCGGTTATCGCACCTGATATCGGCGGTATAGGCGAGGCCGTCACAATTAAAACTGGCTATCTGGTCGAAGACGACGGAGATGACGAAACACTGGTAGACCGTTATATGGAGGCGATCGCCTTGCTGTACGCGGATCGGGCTGAGGCGATCGAGCGCGGAAAAGCGGCACGCGCGTTGATGCTTGAACGACATTCCGAGAGCGCATTCCTCCAGAATGTTCAGAAGATTTTTCAACTCGTATAAATAGAACCTTCGAAGTCGAAATACGTCCGCCAGATAGCGACGCGCCTTGAATTACGCGAAAATCCAGGAGCTTAGGTAAAGTTGCCGATGAAGCGTCAGGCACATGGAAGAAGCTCAGCAAGGGAGAGAACTGAATCCGAAATAGGTTAAGTCTCTTATCCTGATTGTCGGTGCCGGCTTTGCGGGCGCGCCACCGCCGGTATCTGAATCTGCCAGAATACTTCTGGCTGGCCCACCTCGCAAGAACCGACACGTTAACCGGCGAAATCGTCAGGCAGGGGAAGATCACGTAACTGCAAGCAAATACGCTATCTATCTACAAAAGCTTGGCATGGCTAACGCCGTCTGTTTTCTGCTGAGAGCTCAGTTGGTGGCACGAGAACGCGTCTTCACACCAATGCGCCATATAGACCGAACTTCTTCGCCGCAGACATCTTGATATGGAGGATGCGGGGCTGTGGGGCTTTCTGATATTCTACATGCGTAAAAAAACAGCCTGATCGCATCGGGCGCCCTATGTCATGACGCGTCGCGGCAGTCCATGCGGGGAACGGCAGGGACGAAGGATATATAGCTTTTCGAGCGCGGTACGTTCGACACCCCTGTTGTCTTTACGGCGATGCTTTTCGGCGCAGAGTTTCTCGTCGAGAAACCAGGCTGGCAATTTGCTCTAGAAACATTGTGGCCGCAAACACGCCGAAAAATCTCGAACAGTTTCTCGTACACGCTGCAATGACTGAGAATCGACACACGCCAGAATGAAGACGACTGTAGTTTTTCCAGTATGACTGCGGATCAAAATCTTGCCTAGCATGGGATAAATATTCATAATGTTGCTATGAGTAAAATGATACCAATGGTGATGCCAACAAACTGGGACGAACTGTCCAGTGAGGCACGGCGTGAATTCCACACCAAATATGCTGCAGAGTATTATGGGCTGTACGAGGAGTGCATCGGACCGTTTCCCGGAACACGGCTCGGAATTGCAGTGGCACGGAAAGATCACGAGGCCACCGATTAAGCATCGCGCGATACTCGTCTCTTATCCAGACGCTGCATCACGAATTGCGCTCAGAGTTAGGTCGCGAATTTTTTGGTAGTTGGTAATAAGCGCCATTTCAAATGCGCTTTCTGCTGCGTCATACTCTTCTGAGCATGCCTTTTCATATGCGATAACGTTTTCGACGAACGGCAGAACGGGTTCGCCTGGATGCCATTCAGCTTGCAATATTGGCAGCTTATGGCTCCATTCAACACCGTGGCGCACGACGTATGCCGATGCACAAGCAGCACAATCAGCAGCATCCAGTGTTCTTACGGGTTCCAGATGCGCAAGACCGTCTTTTTCGTCTGAAAACCATTGCGCTGAGCAGTGGGCAGCTCGAGCTGCTTCTCTACCAGCATGGTTGAGCCCGTTTACGGGGTACGTGATAAAATAGGATTGAGCCAATGCGACTTCCGCGGCCTCATTCCATTCGGTTCGGCTTAACGTGCCGCCCTCAAGGGCGATCTCATGCAGGGTGGCGACACGGCGCACAGCATCTCTTTGTGCAGCCCGATCGACGCATGTCGATGGTATAGCTTCGAGGGCCATGGACAGGAGGCCGATATGAGACCGGTGAAACGCCTTACGCCAATCAGCACGTTCTCCGTAAGCAACGATCGTCTCGGCAATCTGGATATGCCAGTCAAGACTCTCCGCGAGAGGTAAGCCGTAGAAAATCGCATCGTGAAGCGCGACAATCCAGGCAGGATAGCCATAGTAATCGGCGACAACAGAATATTTCAACCTGCGATAAGCACCGCAATAAATCTCGTTTGGGGTCAGTTCCGGTTTTATATACAGCAGATGAACAGCAATGGGGTCCGTGGGAAATGTCCCGTAGGCGTCGTTCTTTCCGAGCCTGCCTTCCGCGACATGTAGCCTGGCTTGTTCAAGCATTTGGGCATATCGGTTTTCCATCGCCTCTATCGTTTCTCCCCTGCCCCTGCAGCGATAAACATACGTATGGCCCTGAGAGTGCGGTCAGATTTGAAAATCCGCCTCGCTCCCTCCTGCCCCTGCCGCGCATCAGCAACGACACATCAGGATATGTACCGAGCGCGAGGAGCTTTTCCTTGCCGTTGCAGCGTTAGCGAAAACGAAGGTACCATATTTCCTATCGTCGATGCCCACTGTCCTGGTCGAAAATGCGCAGGATGCGGTGAGCACGTATAGGAAACATTGGAAAGAGAAAGCACGAAAGATCGCGCACTTTCAAAGGGCGCTAAGAAACTATGCGAGTGGAAAGCGAGGGAAAATGGCGGAGAGGGTGGGATTCGAACCCACGATACCCTTGCAGGTATGCCGCATTTCGAGTGCGGTGCATTCGACCACTCTGCCACCTCTCCGGATGTCGGTCGGCGCCCTTGGAGCGCGGGGCGGTACATAGCGGGTGTCGGGCGGGCTTGCAAGGGGGCAGGCGCGCGGAAAATGCATCTATTTGTAACGGTGACGCGAAAGCGCCTTGACAGTTTCCAAGGCCTCGCCTATTGCGCAAGGTGCAGTGGCATAGGTCTATCCTGCGCCGCGCCGATGGTTCTTTGTGCCGAACGACGTTGCCCTTTGCAAGGTCATTGCACGAAAGGAACCGCTTAACCGGGGATGCCCCAGGGCATCGCCACTCGTAGCGACTGACAAAAAGACGGCCGTGCCTTCGGGCAAAGAGCCGGCACGAACATGAAAGGATATAAAATGTTCGCAGTCATCAAGACCGGCGGTAAGCAGTACCGCGTGGCCGCCAACGACGTCCTGACGGTTGAAAAGCTGTCCGGCGATGCTGGTGCAAAGATCGAATTCACCGAAGTGCTGATGGTCGGCGTCGGCGCCGATGCCACGATCGGTGCGCCCTTCGTCGAAGGCGCCGTCGTGACCGCCGAAGTCGTCGAGCATGGCCGTGGCAAGAAGGTCATCGCCTTCAAGAAGCGTCGCCGCCAGAACTCGAAGCGCTCGCGCGGCCATCGCCAGCACAACACGACCGTCCGCATCATCGACATCGCCGCCGCCGGCAAGGCAAAGAAGGCTTCCAAGAAGTCTGAAGCCGCCGCCGAAGCAGCAGCCGAATAATCCGGACAGGTAAAGGAGAACTCCCATGGCACACAAAAAAGCTGGCGGTTCCTCGCGCAACGGTCGCGATTCCCAGTCCAAGCGCCTCGGCGTGAAGAAGTTCGGCGGCGAAGCCGTCCTCGCCGGTAACATTATCGTCCGCCAGCGCGGCACGCAGTGGCATCCCGGTGCCAATGTCGGCATCGGCAAGGATCACACGATCTTCGCCCTTACAGCTGGCAATGTGAATTTCCGTACGAAGGCCAACGGTCGCGTTTACGTGTCTGTCGCCATGAAAGCGGAAGCAGCGGAATAAGCCGGTAGCGCTCTAAAACAGCCGGCGTCTCATCGACCCGGCTGACGCTACAGGTTTCGGACCTGCCGACAAAAAGGGAGATGAGGCAAGACCTTATCTCCCTTTTTTGCTCTGGAGGACCGAGCCATGCAGACCGAATTGTTGCGGGAAGACCAATCGAGGTCTCCCAAGGAAAGGCTGAGGCCTGAACGGTCGAGGACCGATTGCCCGATCTTACTGTCGCCGCGGCTCGTCATGAGAGCCCCGCACGAAGACGACATCGACGCCCTTGCCCATCTCGCCAACAACGCCAACATCGCCAACATGGTCGCCCGCATGCCCCACCCCTACACGGTGGCCGATGCCGCCGATTTCGTGCGACGCACACGCGCCGGCGCGATTGGCAAGTGCGTCTATGCGATTACGAAAGCCGACAACGGTGCGTTCCTCGGCTGCTGCGGCATCGAACCGCATGAAGACGGGCGGACGGTGGAACTCGGCTACTGGCTGGGCGAACCCTACTGGAACGACGGCTATGCCACCGAGGCGGCCCACGCGCTGATCGACATGGTCTTCCGCACCCGCGACATCGAGCAGATCGATGCGCGCTGCCGGGTCATGAACATCCCCTCGCGGCGGGTCATCCAGAAGTGCGGCTTCCAGTTCCAGGCGACCGGCATGGTGCAGAGCCTCGCCGTCGGCGGCATGGTGCCCGTCGAATGGTACAGGCTCGACCGCAAGACCTGGGTCTCGCTGAAGAGCTGGGGAGGCATGCGATGAACGCCATGCAGACCCAGAGGGTCCACGATCGCGTCACCGGTCCCGGCCCCTGCCCCACCATCACGACGGCGCGCCTGACCCTGCGCCCGCACCGCATGAGCGATGCAGGCGCAATCGCCCAGTCGCTCGGCGATTTCGAGGTCTCGCGCATGCTGGCGCGGGCTCCCGCCCCCTATGATCGGGAAGACGCGGCCGAATGGCTTTCGGTCGCCACCACCGATCTCAACGAGGGCTGGGCCTTCGCCATCACCACCGGCGACGACGTGCATATCGGCTGCGTCGCCTTCGAGTGGCGCGGCGATGCATGGCATCTCGGCTACTGGCTGAACCGCTTCTACTGGCGGCGCGGCTACATGAGCGAGGCGGTGCGCGCGGCGACGGCGCGGTTCCTGATGCGCATGCCCGGCACGGACATCCATTCCGGCGTCTTCGCCGATAACCCGGCCTCGCTCCGGGTGCAGGAGAAGACGGGCTTCCGCATCACCGGATGCAGCGATCTCTTCTGCGTCGCGCGCGGGACCATGGTGTCGCATATCGAGACGCGGCTGGAGCCGGGGGATTTTCGCCCGGCGCCCGTAAGACAGTGACGCCGGCAGGGCAGTGACGAGAAACGGGGCGGAGCGATCCGCCCCGATTTTACGACAGCTCGAACCAGGCAGGCATATGGTCCGAACCGAAGGCGGTCTCGTCCACCCAGGCGTCCGTCAGACGTTCCACCAGGCCGTGGCTGAGGAAACAGTAGTCGAGGAACATGCGGTCGGCGTGATTCTTGGGATTGATCCAGCTGAAGCTTGCGGCATGGCGCTTGCCGAGGCCGGCGAGTGCATCCACCGGATGGGTCGCGCGGATCTGGCGGCCATAAAGCGCATCGACGCCGCCGACCATTTCGCAATATTCCGGCGATTCCGGCACCATGTTGAAATCGCCCATCAGGACATAGTCTTCCGGCGCCGGCGGTTCGGCAAGGCCGAACTCGTGCGCGCCGGAAATCGCGCCCCCCTCCACGCCGTAGCGCTGGGCGCGATCCTTGAGGAAGCGGATCTGGGCGATGCGCTCGTCACGGTGGACATGGTCGAGATGCACGGAATAGACGCGGATCGGGCCGCCGGGCGTGGCGATGACGGCCTCGGTCGCGCCGCGCTGGAGATTCAGCTTGTCGAGCGTGCGGGTGCGCGGCAGCGAGATGAGACGGGACGAGAGGATCGGCCAGCGCGAGAAGATCATGTTGCCGAACTGGAAGCGGCGATTGACCACGCGCCCCTTCTCGATGGCCGAGCCCGCATCGAGGTCGCAGGCCGGCCAGAAGACGGAATAGTGGTTGGCGAGCAGCGTCTGCAACTCCGCCACCATGTCGACATGGCCATTGCGGTGAAAATTCCGGGTCACCTCCTGCAGCGCGATGACGTCGGCGCCGTGGATGGAGGAGACGATGCGCGGCAGGTCGAAGCGATCGTCGAGACCGATGCCGTACTGGACGTTGTAGCTGACGAATTTCACGATAGTCTTTGACCTCTGCGGGAAGCGTCTATATCGAAGACGGCAAAATGACCATGACAATCAGAATAAAGCGAACGGCGAGCCGATGAAGTTCCTGGACGAAGCAAAAGTCTATATCCGGTCCGGCGACGGCGGGGCAGGGGCTGTCTCGTTCCGTCGCGAAAAATTCGTGGAATTCGGCGGTCCCGACGGCGGCGACGGCGGACGCGGCGGCGATGTCTGGGTGGAGGCCGTCAATGGCCTCAACACGCTGATCGACTTCCGCTACCAGCAGCACTTCAAGGCCGCGACCGGCACGCATGGCATGGGTCGCAACCGCACCGGCGCCAACGGCGCCAGCGTGACGCTGAAGGTGCCGGTCGGCACGCAGATCTTCGAGGAAGACAACGAGACGCTGATCGTCGACATGGTCACGGAGGGGCAGCGCTTCAAGCTGGCCGCCGGCGGCAATGGCGGCTTCGGCAACGCTCATTTCAAGACCTCGACCAACCAGGCGCCGAACTGGGCCAATCCGGGCCTCGAGGGCGACGAAAAGACGATCTGGCTGCGGCTGAAGCTCATTGCCGATGCAGGCCTCGTCGGCCTGCCCAATGCCGGCAAGTCGACCTTCCTCGCCACCTGCACGCGCGCCCGGCCGAAGATCGCCAACTACCCCTTCACCACGCTGCATCCGAACCTCGGCGTCGCCACCATCGACGGGGCGGAGTTCATCTTCGCCGACATTCCGGGCCTTATCGAAGGCGCGCATGACGGCATCGGGCTGGGCGACCGCTTCCTCGGCCATGTCGAGCGCACGCGTGTGCTGCTGCACCTCGTCTCCGCCCAGGAAGAGGACGTCGCCAAGGCCTACAAGACGGTGAAACGCGAACTCGAAGCCTATGGCGGCGGCATCACCGACAAGCCGGAGATCGTGGCGCTGTCCCAGATCGACGTGCTGGACGAGGACGAGCTGAAGAAGAAGTCCAAGGCGCTGGCGAAAGCCTGCGGGCAGACGCCGCTGCAGCTTTCCGCCGTCGCCAATGTCGGCATGCTCGGCACGCTGCGCGCCGTGCGCGACATCATCGTTCAAGCGAAGAATTCCGGATCCGACGACTGAGATGACGAAGAACCGCAAACCGCTCGGAAAGTACCGCCGGATTGTGATCAAGATCGGCTCGGCCTTGCTCGTGGACCGGGCGACCGGACTCAAGAAGGCCTGGCTCGACGCCATGTGCCGCGACATCGCGGCGCTCCGGGCCGGCGGCACCGACGTTCTCGTCGTTTCCTCGGGCGCCATCGCGCTCGGCCGCTCCGTGCTGAAGGTGCCCGCGGGCGCGCTGAAGCTGGAGGAAAGCCAGGCTGCGGCCGCCGTCGGACAGATCGCGCTTGCGCGCGCCTGGTCGGAAAGCCTGTCGGCGGACGGCATCGTCGCCGGCCAGATCCTGCTGACGCTGGGCGACACGGAAGAGCGCCGCCGCTACCTCAATGCCCGCGCGACGATCAACCAGCTCCTGAAGCTCGGCGCGGTGCCGATCATCAACGAGAACGACACGGTCGCCACCACGGAAATCCGCTACGGCGACAACGACCGGCTCGCTGCCCGCGTCGCCACCATGACGGGCGCGGATCTCCTGGTCCTGCTCTCCGACATCGACGGTCTCTATACGGCCCCGCCGCATCTCGACCCCGAAGCGCGCTTCCTCGAAACCATCGACGCCATCACGCCCGAGATCGAGGCGATGGCCGGCGGTGCGGCTTCCGAACTGTCGCGCGGCGGTATGCGCACCAAGATCGACGCCGGCAAGATCGCGACGGGCGCGGGCTGCGCCATGATCATCGCCTCCGGCAAGGTCGATCATCCGCTGCGCGCCGTCGAGGAAGGCGCACGCTCCTCCTGGTTCGCCCCTTCGGGCTCGCCGGTGACGGCGCGCAAGACATGGATCGCCGGACAGTTGCAGCCGGCTGGCCGGCTGGAGATCGACGCGGGCGCCGAAACGGCCCTTGCCTCCGGCAAGAGCCTGCTGCCCGCCGGTATGCGCGGTGTCTGGGGCTCGTTCTCGCGCGGCGATACGGTCTCGATCTACGGCGCGAACGGGCGCGAGATCGCCCGCGGGCTTGCCGGCTACGATGCGGACGAGGCACGGCTGATCGTCGGCAAGAAATCTGCTGAGATCGCGGCTATCCTCGGTTATGCCGGCCGCGCCGCGATGGTGCACCGGGACGATCTTGTCGTGACGGGCCTTGCAGCGCCGGCCACGGAAGCGGGGAAGGATTTGAGCCATGCTTGACCAGGTGAAGACCGATATCGACAGCCTGATGGCCGGGATCGGCCGCAACGCCCGCGCCGCCGCCCGCCCGCTCGCCATCGCGACGGCCGATCAGAAGAACCGCGCGCTCGAAGCCATGGCGGCGGAAATCTTCGCCAACCGCGATGCAATCCTTGCGGCCAACGCCATCGATCTTGCCAATGCCAAGGACAGCGGCGTCGCCGCCTCCTTCATCGACCGGCTGACGCTGACGCCGGAACGCATCGAGGGCATCGCCGCCGCGATCCGCGACATTGCCGACCTGAAGGATCCGGTCGGCGACGTGATCGCCGAATGGGACCGGCCGAACGGCTTGCATATCGAGCGCGTGCGCACGCCGCTCGGCGTCATCGGCGTCATCTATGAGAGCCGCCCCAATGTGACGGCGGATGCCGGCGCGCTGTGCCTGAAGGCGGGCAATGCCGTGATTTTGCGCGGCGGCTCCGACAGCGTGAATTCATCGCAGGCGATCCATGCCTGCCTCGTCGCGGGTCTGAAAGCCGCCGGTCTTCCAGAGCATGCGATCCAGTATGTGCCCGTGACGGATCGCGCCGCCGTGGGCGCCATGCTCTCCGGCCTTGGCGGCGCCATCGACGTCATCGTGCCGCGCGGCGGCAAGAGCCTTGTCGCGCGCGTGCAGAGCGAGGCGCGCGTGCCGGTCTTCGCCCATCTGGAGGGCCTCTGCCATATCTATGTGGACCGGTCCGCCGATCTCGACATGGCGAAGAGGATCGTCGTCAACGCCAAGATGCGCCGCACCGGCATCTGCGGCGCGATGGAGACGCTGCTGATCGACCGCGCCGTCGCCGACACCCATCTCGCCCCACTGGTCGAAGGCCTGCTGGCCGCCGGCTGCGAAGTGCGCGCGACCGACGAGATCCGCGCCCGCCTCCCCAACCTCGTTGCCGCGACGGAAGCGGACTGGTCGACGGAATATCTCGACGCCATCCTCTCGGTTTCGCTGGTGGATGGCATTTCCGGCGCCATCGAGCATATCAACCGCTGGTCCTCCGCCCATACCGAGGCGGTGATCGCCGACGATCCCGAGGTCGTCGAGCGGTTCTTCACGGAAATCGATTCGGCCATCCTGCTGCACAACGCCTCCACCCAGTTCGCCGACGGCGGCGAGTTCGGCATGGGCGGCGAGATCGGCATCGCGACAGGCAAGATGCATGCGCGCGGCCCCGTCGGCGTCGAGCAGCTCACCTCCTTCAAATACCGGGTGCGCGGCACCGGACAGGTGCGGCCCTGACGTGACGGCGCAGGCGGTCGCGGAACAGTATCTGAGGATGCCCCATGTCGAAAAAGGCATGGCGGTCGGCCTGTTCGGCGGCTCCTTCAATCCACCGCACCAGGGCCACGCGCTTGTCGCGGAAATCGCACTTCGTCGCCTTGGCCTCGACCAGCTCTGGTGGATGGTGACGCCCGGCAATCCGCTGAAGGATCATCGCCAGCTTGCCCCGCTTGCCGAGCGCATCCGCCTCAGCGAAGAGATCGCCCCCGGTCCGCGCGTGAAGGTAACGGCGTTCGAGAAACGGCTCGGCCAGAGCTATACGGCCCGCACGCTGGAGCGTGTGCAGGCCCTGAACCGCGGCGTGAACTTCGTCTGGATCATGGGCGCGGACAATCTCGGCACCTTCCACCGCTGGCAGAACTGGCAGAAGATCGCCTGCACCTTCCCCATCGCCGTCATCGACCGACCCGGCTCGACGCTCGCCTATCTCTCCTCGCGCATGGCGAAAACCTTCGACTATGCCCGCGTCGACGAGGAGGACGCGCTATCCCTGCCGGGCCGCCGCGCGCCGGCCTGGACCTTCATCCACGGGCCCCGTTCACCGCTCAGCTCCACGGCGCTGCGCAACCAGCAGGCCCTAGAGAAAACCATCCCTCAGAAGTGACGTCTTGAAACTCACACCCATCGGTGCCTACATTTAGTGGGTGCCGGCGCGGTTTTGCCGGTACGGACGTGCTGTTTTGTTATGCGGAAAGGAACGAACCTGACAACAGTGCACGCAAAGGGAAACGTCGTCGGCGTTTTCTCCAAGAACGCGGGACGGGGCGACGATGCCGCCGACCGGGCTCTTCAACTGGTCCTCGCAAGCCTCGAGGACTCCAAGGCAGAAGATATCGTCAGCATCAACATTGCCGGTAAATCGGCGCTGGGCGACTACATGGTGGTCGTGTCCGGACGCTCGAACCGTCATGTCATGGCGATTGCCGATCACCTCATTTCCGATCTCAAGGACGAAGGCCTGGGCAATGCCCGCGTCGAAGGTCTTGAGGCGGGCGACTGGGTGCTGATCGACACCGGCGATATCATCATCCACGTGTTCCGGCCGGAAGTCCGGGAGTTCTACAACATCGAACGGATGTGGGCGGCTCCCGAGATCGAGGACGGAACGGTACACTAGAAATTCCGGCAGAAGCGCGCAGCGGTCTTGCATCCGGAATTGCGGTAGAGATCAAACGATACGCCGGGCGCCTGTCCGGCGAGGAACGGCGGTGGCGGCCTTAGCGCCACCCGAACGGACAGGGCTTCGGGCGATGCGGGTTGGACTTTTTTCGGTGGGACGGCTGAAGGCCGGCCCTGAGAAGGATCTTGCGGCCCGTTATATCGACCGTTTCGCGAAGGCCGGCCCCGCCGTCGGCCTCGAACTCGGCAAGCTTGCCGAAGTCGGCGAAAGCCGCGCCGGCAATGCCGAGACGCGCAAGCGCGAGGAAGCGGCGCTGCTGGAAAAGGCGCTGCCCGACGGCGCCGTGCTGATCCTTCTCGACGAGCGTGGCAAATCCCTCGATTCCCCTGCCTTCGCCGACCTTCTCGGAAATTACCGTGACGCCGGCAAGCGCGAACTGATGATCGCCATCGGCGGCGCGGACGGGCTCGACCCTGCCCTTTACGAGCGCGCCAACGCCACGCTTTGCCTAGGCAAGATGACCTGGCCGCACCAGCTCGTGCGTATCCTGCTTGCCGAACAGCTTTATCGCGCCGTCACCATCCTTTCTGGCCATCCCTATCACCGTTCCTGACATCATCGCCGCGCAAGCTCTGGCGTGCAGGATGGCCGAGGCCGTATTTTCGGCGCTGTTTCTTGGCGAAATCGGCAAATCAGCATAGAGCGGGCACAACGGACGTTCGGGAGACGATGAGGAAAACCGGCACAGCCAATCCCGGTAAGGGTGTCAGCCGCCTGCTGCGGCCGGCATTGCTGTCGGCTGTCCTGGCCTCATCGCTGATTTCGGCGCCCCTCTTCGCCGAACCGCAGGACGCCGCCGTCACGCTTGAGAAGACCGGTTCGCTGCCGAAGGCCGAGCCCGATCCCGCCGCGGCCCTCGCGCTGCGCCGCGACAGCACGCGCCGCGAACTCGAAGCGCTCTCGCAGTCGATCACCGTTTCCGACGAGAAGACGAAGCAGCTCGAAACCGAGATCGCCACCCTCGAAAAATCCCGGCAGACCCTGCGCGAGGAAATCGTCAAGTCGGCCGCGCTGCGCAAGCAGATGGAAGAGAAGATCCTTGCCGGCGAGAAGCGGCTGGAGGGCATGCGCGAGGAGGAGGCAGGCGTGCGCGCCTCTCTGCACGAGCGCCGCGGGCTTCTGGCCGAGGTTCTCGCCGCGCTCCAGCGCATGGGGCGAAACCCGCCGCCGGCGCTGCTCGTGACGCCGGACGATGCGCTCGCCTCCGTGCGCAGCGCCATCCTGCTTGGCGCCGTCGTGCCCGGCATCCGCAAGGAAACCGACGCGCTGATCGACGATCTCTCCGCCCTCATGGACATCAAGAGCGATATCGACCAGGAAAAGACCCAGCTGACCGACGCCATGCAGGTGCGCATCGAGGCGGAGAAGCGCACCGAGCTTCTGGTCGCCGAAAACGAGGCCCTGGCTCAGACGAACAACCGGACGCTCGCCGCCGAGCGCCGCCGTGCCGAGGAGCTTGCCGCCCGCGCCACCAGCCTCGAGGGCCTGATCGGCAGCCTGGAGCAGGAGATCGGCTCGGTGCGCGACGCCGCCGCGCTCGCCCGCGCCAAGGAAGAGGAACGACGCGGCCAGAGCGAGGCGGAACGGGAGAAAGCGCGGGCGCTCGCCCGCGAGACGGTGCCCGACAAAAACCGCATTGCTCCGGCATACGAATTCCAGGAGCTGCAGGCAAAACTCGATTATCCCGTGGCGGGCGACGTCCTGCGCCAATTCGGCGAGGCGGATGGTACCGGCCATGATTCGCAGGGGCTGACGCTGGCCGCCAATCCCGGCGCGCTTGTGACCGCGCCCTCGGACGGATGGATCGTCTTTGCCGGAACGTTTCGCAGTTATGGCCGCATGATCATCCTGAATGCCGGAGAGGGATACCATCTGGTTCTCGCCGGCATGGACAAGGTGAGCGTGCGCGAGGGTCAGTTCGTCGTGGCGGGAGAACCGCTCGCCGTGATGGGTGAAAAAAGGGTCGCGAGTGTCAACGCTTTGACGCTGGAAACGGACAAGCCGACACTTTACATTGAATTCCGAAAGAACGGAAAACCGGTTGATTCCCGGCCGTGGTGGTCCGCAAAAAATTCTGGAAAGGCACGCAATGATACGTAGGGCTTCACTTGTTATTGTCGGTGCACTCATGGGTGCCACGGCCATGAGCGTCATCAACACGGTAACGCTGCCCGCCGAAGCCGCCGGCTCGTCGACCTATCGGGAGCTCTCCATTTTCGGCGACGTCTTCGAGCGCGTGCGCGCCCAGTACGTGACCCCACCGAAGGAAGACCAGCTCATCGAGAATGCCATCAACGGCATGCTCTCCTCGCTCGACCCGCATTCCTCCTACATGAATGCGAAGGACGCCGAGGACATGCGCACCCAGACGCGCGGCGAATTCGGCGGCCTCGGCATCGAGGTCACGATGGAAGACGAGCTCGTCAAGGTCATCACGCCCATCGACGACACGCCGGCCGCCCGCGCGGGCGTTCTTGCCGGTGACTTCATTGCCAAGATCGACGGCGCGGATGTGCGCGGCCTGAAGCTGGAAGAAGCGGTCGAGAAGATGCGCGGCGCCGTCAACACGCCGATCAAGCTGACGCTGATCCGCAAGGGCGCCGACAAGCCGATCGAGCTGACCATCATGCGCGACATCATCGCGGTGAAGGCCGTCAAGTCGCGCGTCGAGGGCGATGTCGGTTATCTGCGCGTCATCTCCTTCACGGAGAAGACCTATGACGACCTGGAAGCTGCGATCACCAAGATCAAGGAAGAGGTTCCGGCCGACAAGCTGAAGGGCTACGTGCTCGACCTCCGCCTCAATCCGGGCGGCCTGCTCGACCAGGCGATCAACGTCTCCGACGCCTTCCTGGAACGCGGCGAGGTCGTCTCGACCCGCGGCCGCAACGAGGACGAAACCCGCCGCTTCAACGCGACACCGGGCGACATCGTCGACGGCAAGCCGGTCATCGTCATGGTCAATGGCGGCTCGGCCTCGGCCTCGGAAATCGTCGCCGGCGCGCTGCAGGACCTGCGCCGCGCCACCGTGCTCGGCACGCGTTCCTTCGGCAAGGGGTCGGTCCAGACCATCATCCCGATGGGCGAAGCCGGCGCGCTGCGCCTGACGACGGCGCTCTACTACACGCCGTCCGGCAAATCGATCCAGGGCACCGGCATCACGCCCGACATCACCGTCGAGCAGCCGCTGCCGCCGGAACTGCAGGGCAAGCTGGAAAATGCCAGCGAATCGAGCCTGCGCGGCCATATCCAGGGCCAGAGCGAGACGGAAACCGGTTCGGGCTCGTCCGCCTATGTCCCGCCGGAAGCCAAGGACGACGTACAGCTTCAATACGCGCTGGAACTGCTGCGCGGCCAGAAGACCGACCCGTCCTTCCCGGCCAATCCGGAAAAGGCCGAACTGAAGAAGTAACCCGCATGCGCAGGGCCCGCCATCGCGCGGGCCCTGTCTCCTTTCGGACCGGCCAGCCAGCGCGGACTGACCTTGGGCACAGACATTCACGCACCGCTCGGCCAGGACCGCAAGGCAAGGCCAGGACCCGCGGGACCGTACCGGTTCTCCGCCGGCAATGTCGTGTTCGTCATCGCCCTTGCCGGCCTGCTCGGCTTTTCCGGCTGGACGGCGCTGGCGCCGAGCGGCCTGCGTACCGCGCCGCTCACCATCCCCGCCGACGATACGGCCGCCGCAACCCCGGAAACGAAGCTCGACCAGGAGGTGGCGGAGGCCAAGGACGGCGTGCGCCGTGCCAATGGCCTTTCCGGCGCGCGCGTCGAGGAGACCGTGACCGACAACGGCAATGTCGTGCGCAAATATTCACCCGGCACGCGCGACGGCACCGGCCCGCTGCTGATCGAGGCGAACCGCATCGGCCAGGACGCCCGCACGGCCGCCTTCCCCAATGACGACCTCCTGGAAGACACGTCCGACGGCAAGATTCCCGTCATCGGCCTCGATGGCACGCGGCCGATGGATCAGTATGCCCGTCCCTGGTCGGGCGCGCGCGGCACCCGCATCGCCATCGTCGTCGGCGGCCTCGGCCTCAGCCAGACGGGCACGCAGCGCGCGATCCGCGAATTGCCGGGCGAGGTGACGCTCGCCTTCGCCGCCAGCGGCAACAGCCTGCCGCGCTGGATGCAGGAAGCACGCCGAAATGGTCATGAAATCCTGCTGCAGATGCCGCTGGAGCCCTTCGACTACCCGCAGAACGACCCCGGCCCCTTCACGCTGCGCACCGACGCCAAGGAGGTGCAGAACCTCGCAGAGCTGCACCGCGCCATGGCGAAAATCACCAATTATACCGGGATCGTGAATTTCATGGGCGGCCGCTTCCTTTCGGATGCGGACGCGCTGGAGCCGGTCATGCGCGATGTCGCAAGCCGTGGCCTCCTGTTCCTCGACGACGGCAGCACGGCGCAATCGCTCTCCGGCACGCTGGCCGGCGCCATCGAGGCGCCGCATGCCTTCGCCGATCTCCAGCTCGACGCCGACCTGTCGCAGGCCTCTGTGCTGAAGAAGCTCGACGAACTGGAGCGCATCGCCCGGCGCAACGGCACCGCGATCGGCATCGCCTCGGCCTTCGACGAAAGTGTGGACGCGATCAGCAAATGGTGCGAGGAAGCCCAGACCCGCGGCATCGAGATCGTCGGCGTCGCCGCGCTCGCAGCCGTTCCCGCCAAGAAATAGGAAGCTTCGATGGGCAAGGAAAAGGACAAGGTGATAAGGGCCGAGGATCTGCCCTATCGCCCCTGCGTCGGCATCATGGTGCTGAACGCCGAGAACAAGGTCTGGGCCGGCCGGCGCATTCCCGTCGGCAATTCGGAATATGACGGTTCGCCGCAACTCTGGCAGATGCCGCAGGGCGGCATCGACAAGGGCGAGGATCCGCTGGAGGCCGCCTATCGCGAGCTCTACGAGGAAACCGGCATCAAAAGCGTTTCGCTGATCGCCGATGCCGGCCGCTGGATCAACTACGACCTGCCGGCCCATCTTCTCGGCATCGGCCTCAAGGGCAAGTATCGCGGCCAGACCCAGCGCTGGTTCGCCTTCCGCTTCGAGGGGGCGGAGAGCGAAATCGCCATCAACCCGCCGCCCGGCGGCCACGACCCCGAATTCGACGCCTGGGAATGGAAGGCGATGCGCGACCTGCCGGAGCTGATCGTGCCCTTCAAGCGCAAGGTCTATGAAGAGGTCGTCGCAGCCTTCGCGCATCTGGCGCCCTGAAACAAAAAACCCCGGCAAGGCCGGGGTTTTCCGTATCTGCAGCGTCGCAAGCCTTATTCGGCTTCGTTCGCCGGGGCCGCGTTGAGCTGGCCGTATTTCGCTTCGCCGATCTTGTCGAGCAGTTCCAGCTGGGTTTCGAGGAAGTCGATATGACCTTCCTCGTCCATCAGCAGCTCTTCAAAGAGCTTCATGCTGACATAGTCGCCGGCCTGGTAACAGATGTCGCGCGACTTCTTGTAGGCCGTGCGGGCGTCGTATTCGCCGGCAAGGTCGGCTTCCAGCACTTCCTTGACGTTCTGGCCGATGCGCATCGGCGCGACGGTCTGAAGGTTCGGATGGCCTTCGAGGAAGATGATGCGGGCGACGAGCTTGTCGGCATGCTGCATCTCTTCGATCGATTCGGCGCGCTCCTTCTTGGCGAGAAGCGTGTAACCCCAATCTTCCAGCAGGCGATAGTGAAGCCAGTACTGGTTGACGGCACCCAGCTCGAGATAGAGCGCTTCGTTAAGCTGCTCGATGACTTTTTTGTCGCCTTTCAAGGTCCGCTCTCCTGTTATCTTCATGGAATTGTTTGAGGCGGGCCATGAAATCAAAAATCTCGGCATCCGTCGAGTCGCCCCGGGCGTGATACTGCTCGGTGGTGCGGATGATGATATCGACGACATTGGGGAAGCAGCCGCAGCAACGGCCGCGCTTCTGCATCGCGTGGTAGACTTTCGCAGGCACGATAAGCTGCCAACAGTCCTCGTCGAGGAGGGTGTTGATCACGTCGACGATTTCTTTTTCGGTGATGAAGTTGCAGCTGCAAACCAGCATTTCGTCTTGCCTGCCATACGCAAAGTACTGACTTTCCGGGATTAAGCAAAAGAGGACCCTGATTGTCAAGAATGAACAGGTCAGTCTTGCCGACTCAAAATCTTAGACTCGTTCCAATCATGACTGAAAATATCGCCTTTTCAGGCGCTTACTCGCCCTTCGGTGCGCAGCGCAAAAGTGCGGGTGCGGCAAACTGACCGATCACGTTTTATTGCGCCTCGCCCGGCCAGCCGGCTTTGCCCACCCATCCCGCAACCAGGCCGAATCGCGCCCGAGGCCCGGTTTCCTCGGACGACGCAGGGGCGGCATGCAAATTCGACCCTCGAAAATTGTGGGAAATCGTCTATATGACGGGCAAAGGAGAGCCCATGGCCCGCATTGACCAGACCGAGGATTGGCGCAACCGCCATGCCCCGACCATCAGCACGTTCGAGTCCCTGGCGCTGGAGGCCTATGGCCACCTGCCGGAAGAATTCCGTGCGCTGACGGGCAACCTCATTATCGAGATCGCCGAATTCCCAAGCGACGACGTTTTCGAAGACATGGCGCTGGAAACGCCCTTCGACCTGCTGGGCCTCTTCGAAGGCCGCGGCATCAGCGAGCGCTTCACCGTCGAGACCGGCGAGATGCCGAACCGCATCACCCTCTATCGTCGCCCGATCCTCGACTATTGGGCCGAAAACGAAGAAACGCTCGGCGACATCGTCACCCACGTCCTCATCCACGAGATCGGCCACCATTTCGGCCTGTCGGACGATGACATGGAGCGCATCGAGGCGAGCGTCGAGATCGCGGCGGGTTAAGTGGGCGGGCCAAGCCCGCCCATGACGACGAAAGGAAACAGGCCCGGAGGCCTGAACCGCCCGTCCTCTATTGCTCCGATAGCTTGATATCAGGCGTATATTCCTTGCCCGGCACGTCCTTCACCACGGCCTGGCCGCACTGCATGATCTTTGCCTCGGCATTGTAGGCATAGGTGGGCGAGCCGTGCAGCTCCCAGCCCTTGTTCAGCGCCAGCGTGACCTTGTGGCAGAACGAGGCGTCGTCCGGAGCGGTCAGGAAGCGATAGACTTTCATGCGTTCTTCTTTCTCTCGTTGATGAGGTCGGCCTTGGCTATGGTGCGCTGGGCCTGGTCGGCGTGAAGCTTTTCGACCATGCGGCCCGCGATGCTGACCACCGCCTTGCCGGCATTGTCCGGCGCGGCGAAGGCGGCGACCACGGCAAGCGCCTCGGCGGCCTCGGCCTCGCTCACGCCATAGGCATCGTTGGCCGGAGTGATCTGCGCGGGATGGATCAGCATCTTGCCGTCGAAGCCCATCTGGCGGCCCTGAAGACATTCGGCCGCAAAACCGTCGACATCGGCAAAATCGTTGAAGACGGCGTCGATGACATCGAGCCCGGAAGCCCGTGCCGCCACGACCACCTGCAGCAGCAGCGGCACGAGGAAGGGACGGCCGGGGATGTCGGCGATGCCGGTTTCCTTGCGCAGGTCGTTGAGACCGACGACGAAGCAGTCGAGCCGGCCGCCATGGGTGCGGCCCGTTTCGGCGATGGCGGCAAGGTTGAGAAGGCCGGCAGCCGTCTCGATCATCGCCCAGAGCCGCGGGCCGTCGTCGGCGCCGGCCTCGGAAAACCAGTCGGCGACGGTGAGCACATCCTGCGGTTCGCAGACCTTCGGCAGCAGAACGGCATCCGGCATGCAGTCGAGCACCGTTTCGAGATCGAGAGCGCCGTCAGGGCCATCGAGGGAATTGATGCGGATGATGTGCTCGCGGCCCGACGAACGGTCGAGCTTGCCGAAATGCGCGGCCAGCGCCGCCCGTGCCTCCGCCTTCTTTTCGGGCAGGACGGAGTCCTCGAGATCGAAGATGATGGCGTCGCACTCGAGCGTCGCCGATTTGGCGAGCGCGCGCGCGTTGACGGCGGGAACGGTCAGCACCGAGCGGCGCAGGCGAAGCGGGTGATGATGGGGCGTCCTGTTCATCCCCCTTTGTGCCGCGCTTTGCCGCAGGCCGCAAGCGCTGCGAAATTCGGCCTTGCAATGGACAAAATCGGCCCCCACATTGTTTACCAGAGAAAGGGCAAATCAAAATGCAGCGCATCCGCTCCATCGTCTTCACCGTCTTCGCCATGCTGGTCGCCGGGGCAACCGTCGTGTTCGCCGCCTCGATCGGCCTTGCCATCGCCGGCATCGTCGCCGTGCTGATGCTCGGTTCCATGCTGGCTGCCAAGCTCCAGCCGGCGCCGGTCCGCGCGACCGCCCGCGCCGACCGCAGGCCTCCCGGCCAGCGCGAGCCGCGCATCTGGAACGACGGTCGCGGTACGATCATCGACCTCTGAGTCGAGACCTTCCCTCCGGAAGGAACGACCGGGCGCCTGCTTGCGCCCGGCATTTGCGCTTGACGCCCCGCTTTTCCGAAGATTCTCCTTCAAATCCCGGAAAAACTGATCTAAACGCTTGCACCAACCGACATCACCGCATTCCGAGGGTCCTGCCATGGAAAAGTTCGTCAAGCTGACCGGCGTCGCCGCGCCGCTTCCCGTCGTCAATGTCGACACGGACATGATCATTCCGAAGGACTATCTCAAGACGATCAAGCGCACCGGTCTCGGCAAGGGCCTCTTTGCCGAAGCGCGCTACAACGAGGACGGCAGCGTCAACGAAACGTTCGTGCTGAACAAGCCGGCCTACCAGAATGCCACGATCCTCGTCGCCGGCGACAATTTCGGCTGCGGCTCCTCGCGTGAGCATGCGCCGTGGGCCCTGCTCGACTTCGGCATCCGCTGCGTCATCTCCACCAGCTTCGCCGACATCTTCTACAACAACTGTTTCAAGAACGGCATCCTGCCGATCGTCGTCAGCCAGGACGACCTGGACAAGCTGATGGACGACGCCAGCCGCGGCTCCAACGCCATCCTGACGGTCGACCTGGAAACCCAGGAAATCACCGGTCCCGACGGCGGGCGCATCGGCTTCGAAATCGACGCCTTCCGCCGGCACTGCCTGCTGAACGGGCTCGACGATATCGGCCTGACGCTGGAAAAGGCGACCTCGATCGACACGTTCGAGAAGCAGGCCGCGACCTCGCGTCCCTGGGCATAAGACGATGCGCCGGCTGATCTCGTCCGGCTCCCCCTTCGAGGCGACGGCGGGCTATTCGCGCGCCGTCATCCAGGGCGACTGGTGCTTCGTCTCCGGCACGACCGGCTACGACTATGCCAGCATGACCATGCCCGACAGCGTCGAAGACCAGACACGCAACTGCCTTGCCACCATCGGCAAGGCCCTGCAGGATGGCGGCTTCTCCTTCGCGGATGTGGTGCGCTGCCACTACTATGTCACCGACGCCACCTTTGCCGACCGCGTCTTCCCGATTCTCGGCGAGACCTTCGGCACGATCCGCCCCGCAGCCACGATGGTGGTCTGCGATCTCATCCGCCCCGAAATGCTGATCGAGATCGAAGTCACGGCGCTCCGCGGATCCTAGGCGTTTCCGCCGCCCCCAGTGCAAAACCGGCACACACTTTCCTGGCGCCACTTGCGCCGAAAGACGAACGTGTTTGCGCAAAATTCTTTCTTTTCGGCGATTTTCCTTGAACGGAAGTTGCGCTAAGAAGCGCGCAACCCTTCCGTGACATCAAGGAAAATCCCATGACAGCGCGTAACCTCCTCCTTCTGCCCGGCGACGGCATCGGCCCGGAAGCCATGGCGGAAGTCCGCAAGATCATCGCCTATATGAACGCCGAATGCGGTGCCGGTTTCACCACCGACGAAGGCCTCGTCGGCGGCTCGGCCTATGACGCCCATGGCGTGGCGATCTCGGAAGGCGACATGGAGAAGGCGCTGGCGGCCGACGCCGTGCTGTTCGGCGCCGTCGGCGGTCCGAAATGGGATGCGGTTCCCTACGACGTGCGTCCGGAAGCCGGCCTTCTGCGCCTGCGCAAGGACCTCAAGCTCTTCGCGAACCTGCGTCCGGCCATCTGCTATCCGGCACTCGCCAACGCGTCCTCGCTGAAGCCGGAACTGGTCGAAGGCCTCGACATCCTCATCGTGCGCGAGCTGACGGGCGGCGTCTATTTCGGCGAGCCGAAGGAGATCATCGATCTCGGCAACGGCCAGAAGCGCGGCATCGACACCCAGGTCTACGACACCTACGAGATCGAGCGCATCGCCGGCGTCGCCTTCGAGCTGGCCCGCACGCGCCAGAACCGCGTCTGCTCGATGGAAAAGCGCAACGTCATGAAGTCGGGCGTGCTCTGGAACCAGGTGGTGACGGAAACGCACAAGCGTAGCTATTCCGACGTGCAGCTCGAGCACATGCTGGCCGATGCCGGCGGCATGCAGCTCGTGCGTGCGCCCAAGCAGTTCGACGTCATCGTTACCGACAACCTCTTCGGCGACATGCTTTCCGACGTCGCCGCCATGCTGACCGGCTCGCTCGGCATGCTGCCGTCCGCCTCGCTCGGCGCGCCGGACGCCAAGGGCCAGCGCAAGGCGCTCTACGAACCCGTGCACGGCTCGGCACCGGACATTGCCGGCAAGGGCATCGCCAACCCGATCGCCATGATCGCCTCCTTCGCCATGTGCCTGCGTTACTCGTTCAACATGGTCAAGGAAGCCGACAACCTGGAAAAGGCGATCGCCGACGTGCTCGACAGCGGCATCCGCACCGGCGACATCATGGCCGAAGGTTGCTGCAAGGTCGGCACCGCGGACATGGGCGACGCCATCCTCGCTGCCTTCAAGGCACTCTCGGCCTGAGCCGATCCCATCGCTGAAAAGGCTCCCGGCGCACCCGCTCCGGGAGCCTTTTTCATTTCACGCCCTTGAAAAGCCGCCGGCCGCCAGCACATGGAGGCAACGCCGATTTCAAGGGATGCCCATGAACCGATCGCTCGCGACCTCCTCGCTCTGGATTCTTGCCGCCACGGCAATACTCGTCGTCGCGCTGGTTCCCTTCGATCCCCTGATCTCGCAACGCGCTCAGGGGCTTCCGGAGGTCATCGTCACCGTGAACAGGCGCATCACGGATTTCGGCACGTTCAGCTGGATGATCTACGGCTCCGGCCTCATCGTCATCCTCGCCTATATCCTGCACCGGATGAGCGGCAGCGAGACACTGGCGGGAAGGGCGAGAACCGCCTGGCGGCTGTCGCTCTATTTCTTCCTGACGATCGGGGCGACCAGCGCGCTGGTGCATCTCGTCAAGCTTGTCGTCGGCCGCGCCCGACCGGCACTTTTTGCCGAGCACGGCGCCTACAGCCTGACGCCGTTCGCCTATGACGATCTCTATTCCAGCTTTCCCTCCGGCCATTCGGCGGCCGTCGGCGCCTTCTTCGGCGCCTTCTCCATGGTCGCGCCGCGGCTGCGGCCGCTCTTCCTGATGGGCGCGCTGACCATTGGCCTTTCGCGCATCATCGTGGGCGCGCATTATCCGAGCGACGTGGCGGCCGGCCTGCTGCTCGGCCTGTGGACCGCCATCGCCACCGCCTTCGTCTTCGCCCGGCAGGACTGGCTCTTCCGCTTCGACGAACGCGGCTGGCCGCTGCCGAAATCGTTTCTTCCAAAATGAAGAACCCGGCCCGCGTTGCCGCGGGCCGGGTCGCCATGAACTATCGGAAGGGGGAGATCAATCCATGGCGTGGATGTCGCGGTCCTTCGTTTCCGGCAGGAAGAGAAGGCCGATGACGAGGGTGATGCCCGCGAAGACGATCGGGTACCAGAGGCCGTAGTAGATATCGCCCTGGGCCGCGCTCATTGCGAAGGCCGTCGCCGGAAGCAGGCCGCCGAACCAGCCGTTGCCGATATGGTAGGGCAGCGACATGCCGGTGTAGCGGATGCGGGTCGGGAAGAGTTCGACCAGCAGGGCGGCGATCGGGCCATAGACCATCGTGACGTAGATCACGAGCACGCTCAGCACGGCGATGATCGTGATCCAGTTCACGTTGGCCGGATCGGCGACCATGGTGTAGGCGCCGCCGCCGGCAATCGTGTAGACGGCCATGTCCGTGACGCCATTGGCTTCATCGGCCGTCAGCAGCTTGCCGGAGACGAGATCGGCGGCCGGCATGGTCGCCTTTTCACCCGCACGGATGGCGGCTGCGTCGAGCTTCAGTTCCGGGTTGGCGGCGACGAAGGCGTCGAGCTTGGCGTCCGGAACCTTGGCAGCGCCGCGCACCAGCGGATAACCCGCATCGTGAAGCGCCATGTTGGTCTGCTTCTGGAAGGCCGCATCGAGACCCTTGGCCTGGTCGCCGGCTGCGACGGCGTCGTAGCTGGAGATCGTCTGTTCGCCGATCTTGACCGTGGCGGCCGTGCCGGCAGCCGCCGTCGAAACGACGTCATAGGGCACCGAGTTGCGGGTCAGGAACGACGTCGCGATATCGCACGAGGTGGTGAACTTCGCCGTGCCGGTCGGGTTGAACTGGAACTTGCAGTCGCCGGGGGCCGCGGTCACGGTCGCGCGGACCGTGTCCTGTGCCGTGGCGAGCGCGGGGTTGCCGGCCCAGGTCAGCGCCTTGAATAGCGGGAAATAGGTCAGCATGGCGAGCAGCAGGCCGGCCATGATGATCGGCTTGCGGCCGATCTTGTCCGACAGCCAGCCGAAGAAGACGAAGAAGCCGGTGCCGATGAGCAGCGAGGCGGCAACCATCAGGTTGGCCGACTGACCGTCGACCTTCAGGACGCCCGTCAGGAAGAACAGCGCGTAGAACTGGCCGGAATACCAGACGACGGCCTGACCGACGACGGCGCCGAACAGCGCGAGCAGCGCAATCTTGGCATTGCGCCACTGGCCGAAGGCTTCCGTGAGCGGTGCCTTGGAGCCCTTGCCCTCTTCCTTCATCTTCGCGAAGGCGGGGGACTCGTTCATCTTCATGCGGATCCAGACGGAAACGCCGAGCAGGACGACCGAGACGAGGAACGGAATGCGCCAGCCCCAGGCCGCGAAGGCTTCCTTGCCGAGGATGAACTGCACCGCCAGGATGACCACCAGCGACAGGAACAGGCCGAGCGTCGCCGTCGTCTGGATCCAGGAGGTGAAGTAACCGCGCTTGCCGTCCGGCGCATGTTCGGCGACATAGGTCGCGGCACCGCCATATTCACCGCCGAGCGCCAGACCCTGCAGCATGCGCAGGAGGATCAGGATGATCGGCGCGGCAATGCCGATGGTGGCAGCGCCAGGCAGGAGACCCACGACGAAGGTCGAAAAGCCCATGATGAGGATGGTGACGAGGAAGGTATACTTGCGGCCGACAAGGTCGCCGAGGCGGCCGAACACCAGCGCGCCGAACGGGCGCACGAGGAAGCCGGCAGCGAAAGCGAGCAGCGCGAAGATGTTGCGCGTCGTTTCCGGATACTGGCTGAAGAAGGTGGCGCCGATATAGATCGCCAGCGAACCGTAAAGATAGAAATCGTACCATTCGAAGACGGTGCCGAGCGACGAGGCGAAGATCACCTTCTTCTGCTCGCCCGTCATGGGCGCCGACTTGGCGTTGCCCACGGTCGAAACATTAGCCATTTGTTTGTCCTCCACAAAAACGGCGTAGCGGGGCAGCCCAGGAATGGTCCGGAATTTCTCCCTAAAACGCCGGACGGGGTGCGCCTGATGAAAGGATGGCAGAAAACGCCGTGTGACATCAGCGCTGCTTTGGACTTATGACTTTGGATGTACGACTTAAGTCGCGGGCGGATGTATTTGCGCGATGCAGCACGGAAGGCTTGACTCTTCGGCAGATCGGCGTATTCACGTCGCACGCAAAGGAACCGCCATGTACCGCTATGGGATTGCCATCGCCCGCATGATCGCTCCGGCCTTCAACGCCGGACGGGTTCGCCATTGCGTATCGATTTCCAAAACAACGGCCAAAACGACGACGAAAACCGTCTGACGTCTCTGGCCCACCGCTCTCTCCCCGGTATGGCCGGGGACCGAAACCCGCGTCGAGGCCGGCGGGTTTCCCCTCCTGAACCCGCGGAGAGACAGAGAAAGAGAGCTTTAGTCATGGGTTTCAAGATCGCAGTCGCCGGCGCGACCGGCAATGTCGGCCGAGAAATGCTGAATATCCTTTCCGAGCGCGGTTTTCCGGCTGACGAAGTCGTTGCGCTCGCTTCCGCCCGTTCGCAGGGCACCGAAGTCTCCTTCGGCGACAGAACGCTGAAGGTGCAGAACCTCGAAAACTACGATTTCTCCGACACGGACATCTGCCTGATGTCGGCCGGCGGTTCGGTGTCGCAGAAGTATTCGCCGAAGATCGGCGCGCAGGGCTGCGTCGTCATCGACAACTCCTCGGCCTGGCGCTACGACGCCGACGTGCCGCTGATCGTTCCGGAAGTGAACCCCGACGCCATCGCGCAGTTCACCCGCAAGAACATCATCGCCAATCCGAATTGCTCGACCGCCCAGCTCGTCGTCGCGCTGAAGCCGCTGCATGACCGCGCCACCATCAAGCGCGTCGTCGTGTCGACCTACCAGTCCGTATCCGGCGCCGGCAAGGACGGCATGGACGAGCTCTTCAACCAGACCCGCGCCGTCTTCGTCGCCGATCCGATCGAATCGAAGAAGTTCACCAAGCGTATCGCCTTCAACGTCATCCCGCACATCGACGTCTTCATGGAAGACGGCTACACGAAGGAAGAGTGGAAGGTTCTCGCCGAGACCAAGAAGATGCTCGACCCGAAGATCAAGGTGACCTGCACGGCCGTGCGCGTCCCGGTCTTCATCGGCCACTCCGAATCGGTCAACATCGAGTTCGAGAAGGAAATCACCGCCGACGAGGCGCGCGAGATCCTGCGCGAAGCGCCCGGTTGCCAGGTCATCGACAAGCACGAGAACGGCGGCTACATCACCCCGTACGAATCGGCCGGTGAAGACGCCACCTACATCTCGCGCATCCGCGAGGACGCGACCGTCGAAAACGGCCTCAATCTCTGGGTCGTCTCCGACAACCTGCGCAAGGGTGCCGCCCTCAACGCCATCCAGATCGCGGAGCTGCTCGTCGCCCGCGGTCTGATCAAGGCGAAGAAGCAGGCCGCCTGATTTTTGGGAAGGACCGTTTTTCCGCATTCCGGCAGGATGTGGCAACGATCTCTTAACCCAATTTAAATAAAAGTCCCGGTTGTTCCGTTTGAGAACAATCGGGACTTCGCTTTGAACCGGTCCGGCCAGTGTCGCCGGCAAGGGTTTACGGCATGGTGCGATGACAGGAACAGGGGAGCATGCCATGCTCCCGCAGCGGAATTCACGAGATCACGGGGTTTTTCATGGGCATGATCAAGAGCGTGGCCAAGGTTCTGGCCGCAATGATCGCCACGGCGGCGGTACCGGCAGCGGCACAGGCCGCCAAGTGCGGCAACGATGCGGGCGGTTTTCCGGCCTGGGTCGAAGCGTTCAAGGATGAGGCAGCCGGTCGCGGCATCAGCCGCGGAACGCTCGACAAGGCCTTCGCCAATGTCAGCTATGCCCGCGCCACGATCCGCGCCGACCGCGGCCAGAAGAGCTTCAAGCTCTCGCTCGACCAGTTCATGCAGAAGCGCGGTGGCAAGGCCATCATCAGCCGCGGCAAGAGCATGAAGAAGCAGAACGCCGCGCTCTTCCAGCGCATCGAGAGCCGCTACGGCGTTCCCGCCGGCCCGCTCATCGCCATCTGGGGCATGGAAACCGGCTTCGGCGGCTTCCTCGGCAAGGAACACACGCTTTCGGCCGTCGCGACGCTTGCCTATGACTGCCGCCGCTCTGACTATTTCACGAACCAGCTCTATGCCGCCCTGCAGCTCGTGCAGAACGGCACGCTGAGCACCACGGCGCGCGGTGCCGCGCATGGCGAAATCGGCCAGACCCAGTTCCTGCCGGCGAACGTGCTGAAATACGGCGTCGACGGCGACGGCAACGGCCGCATCGACCTCGTCGGCTCCAAGGCCGACGCGCTCGCCTCCACGGCGAACTTCCTGCGCGGTCACGGCTGGAGCGCCGGCGGTGGCTACCAGCCGGGCGAAGGCAATTTCGGCGCCCTGCAGGGCTGGAACGCAGCCAGCGTCTACCAGCGCGCGATCGCCATCATCGGTGCGGAAATCGACGGCAACTAAGCCGGCTCTCTTCGACAAAAAGCCCGGCGCGGGAAACCGTGCCGGGCTTTTTCGTTATGCGCTCGGGCGCTTGAAATCGCCGGTCGCGGCATCCATGATCCAGAGCTCGCCGGTCGAAATGTCGAACCAGGCGCCGTGCAACTGGATGCGGCCCTTTTCCTCCAGGATGCGCACACAGGGGAACGTCCTTAGATTGGCGATGGAATTGCGGATGGAGACGCGTTCGAGGGCGCGTTGGCGTTCGCCCTGCGTCAGGATTTCCGCACCCTGGATCTGCTCGGCGACGGGCTTCAGCATGCCCATCCACTTGCCGATGAAATCGCCCGGCGACAGCGGCTCGGCATCGGGATCGAGCGCGGCGGAGATGCCGCCGCAGCGGCCGTGGCCCATCACGAGGATATCGGTGACCTTGAGCGATTGCACAGCGAATTCGAGCGCCGCGGAGGTGGCGTGGAACTGGCCGTCCGGCTCATAGGGCGGCACGAGGTTCGCGACGTTGCGCACGACGAAGAGTTCGCCCGGCCCGCTGTCGAAGATCGTCTCCGGCGCGGCGCGGGAATCACAACAGGCGATGACAAGGGTCTTCGGCTTCTGGCCGGTCTCGGCCAGCGCCCTGTAGCGCGCCGACTGTTCGGCATAACGGCCGGACATGAAATTGCGGTAGCCATTCAGGAGACGATCGGGAAAGCGGTTCATGCGTCGGAATACCCCCGTGATACGATCTGCCGGACGAGGCTCCATCCGGCTTGACGCATAAACCATTCCGAAGGGCAGGGCGCAAGACCGGATCGCGTTACGGCCGGCGCGTTTGCGCCGGATGCATGAGGCGGCGCATGTGCACCATGGCCATCGGGGTCGAGATGCTGGACGCGTCCTGCTCCAGCGTCAATTCGTCGGCGCCGCGCTTGGCGGTGCGCGCGACGATCTCGAAAACGCTGGCCGTCGCGCTCATCAAAGCGCGCTCGTCGGCCAAGCCCTCCATCACCCGCGAGAGGAAAATGGCCGACAGCAGGTCGCCGGTGCCGTTCGGCGGGTTGGGCACGAGGCGGTGTTCGGCCAGAAGCGCGCTGCGGCCGGACAGATAGAGGTTGCCGGTGCTGCCGACCATCAGCGGATGCGCCGACGTGACGAGCATGCGAGCCGGACCGAGCGACAGCGCCGCGTCGACGATCGCCGCATTGGTCTCCAGCGGCGCACCGGCGAGCCAGGACAGTTCGAAGCGGTTCGGCGTGGCAATGGAGGCGAGCGGGATCAGGTTGTCGCGGATCGCCACCGCCGTCTCCTCCGGCACATAGAGGCCACGCTCGTCGCCGCAGACGGGATCGCACATATAGAGAAGGTCGGGATTGTCGGCCCTGAGGCTCTCGACAAGCCGCGCCACCGAGCGGGCCTGGTCCGCACTTCCGAGATAGCCGGTCAGCACCGCCTTCACCTCGCCGCGCCAGGGCGCGCGAATGAGATCGGAAACGACCGCGTCGAAGTCGTCGGCCGCGAGCGGAATGCGGGTCGCGCGGCCATGGCCGGGATGCCAGGGCAGGATGACGGTGGGCAGCGCCCAGACAGGGTGGCCGAGCGTTTCGAGTGCGAAGACAGCGGCGCGGTTGCCCACCGTTCCACGCACCACATGGCTCGAAATGACGATGACCGTGCCCTTGTCGCTGTCGTGCATAGCCGGCTCCCTTCGCTTGGCCGAAGTGATCGCAAGGGGGTCCTTTTCTGTCAACATTCGGTTCCCTTGGGAAATGACCGGATTGAGCGGTTCAGGCCGGTTTTGGGCTGCTTTTCGACGAAAAATCATGAATTTCACGACAAAACGACAGCAAAACTGACCTATTCCGGACAAAATCGATTGAATTTTCTCGCAAACGCACAAATTTCGTCGCGCGTATTTTTTCTTCTGCTAACGTCCCGGCCATCGGATTCGAGGGAGAATTCCATGGGTGCCAGGACCAATATGAAACGAGAAAAACACATCGAGGCCGCAAAGGCCGCAGCAGCCGCCCTCGGCGCAAAGACGCTCAACCCGGACATCCTTTTCGGGCGTGCCAGCAAGGACGATATCGAGCACTATACGGGTGAGATGCTGGCCGCAGCAGCAGCCCATGCCATGGCCGAAATCGAGGCCTGGGACGGCAGCGCGCCGCGCGTCACCGTCACCACGCTTGCCGACGTGAAGCCGCAGGGCCAGCCGGTCTCCGTCCTCTCCGTCACCGACCGCAACCAGCCGTTCCTTTACGATTCGGTCATGGGCGAAGTGACGAGCACGCATCGCGACATCCACCTTGCGATCCACCCGATCCTCGTCGTGGCGCCGGGCGAGGCGCCGAAGCTCTTCTCGCCGGACGAGGAAAGCGATCCGTCACACCGGGTCAGCCACATCGAGATCCATCTGTCCGAGCTTGCGCCGGCCGAGGCCGCCTCGCTCGCCGAGCGCGTCGGCAATGTGCTGAATCAGGTGCACCTTGCCGTCGACGACTGGCCGTCCATGCTGGAAAAGCTGGACAGCACCATGGCCGACATGGCCCGTTACGCCAAGGAGAAGCCCGGCAAGGACGAGGCGCTCGCCTTCCTCGACTGGCTGCGCGCCAACAACTTCACCTTCCTCGGCATGCGGGAATACAGCTATTCCGGCAAGGGCGAGGCGGCGACCGTTGAACGCGGCGGCGAAGGCCTCGGCATTCTCTCCGATCCCGATGTGCGCGTGCTGCGCCTCGGCAAGGATGCCGTGACGACGACGCCGGAAATTCTCGAATTCCTCGAAGGCCCGGACTTCCTCATCGTCACCAAGGCCAATGTGAAATCCGTCGTGCACCGCCGGGCCTATATGGACTATGTCGGCCTCAAGCGCTTCGACGAGAAGGGCAAGGTCATCGGCGAACTGCGCATCGTCGGCCTCTTCACCTCCACTGCCTATACCCATGCCGCCGGCCAGATTCCGCTCCTGCGCTCCAAGGTGGAGGCGGTCGTCGAGCATTTCGGCTACGACCCGAAGAGCCATTCCGGCAAGATGCTGATCAACACGCTGGAATCCTATCCGCGTGACGATCTCTTCCAGATCGACACCGGCCTGCTCGCCAGCTTCTGCGAACAGATCAACGAACTCTCGGACCGGCCCCGCATCCGCGTCCTGCCGCGCATCGACCGCTTCGACCGCTTCGTTTCCGTCATCGTCTACGTGCCGCGCGAGCAGTATGATTCGGACGTGCGCGAGAAGATCGGCAACTATCTGAAGTCGGCTTACGACGGCCGTGTCTCGGCTTACTATCCGGCCTTCCCGGAAGGTGGCCTTGCCCGCGTGCACTTCATCATCGGCCGTTCCGGCGGCAAGACGCCGCGCATTCCGCAGCCGAAGCTGGAACAGGCGGTGCGCGAGATCGCGACGCGCTGGACCGACCGTTTCGAGGCCCTGTCCAATGCCGATGGCGTGCGCCTCGACACCGACCGCGGCTATCAGGAAGACTTCACCCCGGCCGAAGCCCATGCGGATCTTGCGCTGATCACCACGGCAACGGCGGAAAACCCGATCAGCATCGCCTTCTATCGCAAGGCCTGGAACACGGATCTCACCTCCGTCGAACTGAAGATCTTCCACGCCGGCGAGCCGGTTTCGCTCTCGCAGCGCGTTCCGCTGCTCGAAAACCTCGGCTTCAACGTCGTCAGCGAGCAGACGCACGACCTGACGCTCGTCGGCCTCGACGGCGAGCAGCGCCGCGTCATCCTGCATGACATGGAGCTGAAGCAGCGCGACGGCCAGGAAGTGAACCTTGCCAAGCTGAGCCCGATCCTGGAGGAAGCCTTCCTCGCGGCCTGGCACGGCGAGGTGGACGACGACGCGCTGAACCGCCTGATCCTCACCGCCGGCCTTTCGGCACGCGAGATCATGGCGCTGCGCACCTATTCGCGTTACCTGCGCCAGACGGGCATCGCCTATTCGCAAGGCTACATCGCCGATACGCTGAACAAGTATCCGGCCATCGCCGCAAACCTCTTCCGCCTGTTCGAGACCCGTCTCGATCCGAAGCTTTCGGACCGCCAGCGCGAGAAGAAGTCCGCCGAGGTGGCCGCGGCCATCGAGGAAGCGCTGGCAAACGTGCCGAGCCTCGACGAGGACCGGATGCTCCGCCGCTGCGTCAACGCCATCGAGGCGACGCTGCGCACGAACTATTTCCAGAAGGATGCGGACGGCAAGCCGCGCAAGACGCTGGCGATCAAGCTCGATCCGAAGGCCCTCGACGGCCTGCCGGAGCCGCGCCCCTTCCGCGAAATCTTCGTCTATGGCGCGGAAGTGGAAGGCGTGCACCTGCGCTTCGGCAAGGTCGCTCGCGGCGGCCTGCGCTGGTCCGACCGCGCGCAGGACTACCGCACGGAAGTGCTGGGCCTCGTGAAGGCGCAGCAGGTGAAGAACTCGGTCATCGTGCCGGTCGGCGCCAAGGGCGGCTTCTATCCCAAGCAGCTTCCCGTCGGCGGCAGCCGCGACGCCGTCTTCAAGGCCGGCACCGAAGCCTACAAGACCTATATCCGCACGCTGCTCTCGGTCACCGACAACATCGTCGGCCAGGACGTCGTGCCGCCGGCCGATACCGTGCGCATCGACGGGGACGACCCCTATTTCGTCGTCGCCGCCGACAAGGGCACGGCGACCTTCTCCGACACGGCGAACGGGCTGGCCCAGGAAGCCGGCTTCTGGCTTGACGACGCCTTTGCATCGGGCGGCTCGGCCGGCTACGACCACAAGAAGATGGGCATCACCGCCCGCGGCGCCTGGGAAACCGTCAAGCGCCACTTCCGCGAGATGAACATCGACATCCAGAAGACGCCGTTCACCGTGGCCGGCGTCGGCGACATGTCGGGTGACGTCTTCGGCAACGGCATGCTGCTGTCGCGCAAGATCCGCCTCGTCGCGGCCTTCGACCACCGCGACATCTTCATCGATCCGAATCCGGATACCGACACGTCCTTCGCCGAGCGTCGCCGCATGTTCAACCTGCCGCGCTCGAGCTGGCAGGACTATGATCGCTCGGTCCTGTCCAAGGGTGCGATGATCATTCCGCGCACGGAAAAATCCGTGACGCTGACGCCGGAAGCCATGGCCGTGATCGGCCTCGACAAGCCCAAGGCGACGCCGTTCGAGATCATGACGGCGATCCTCAAGGCCCCGGTCGACCTGCTCTGGTTCGGCGGCATCGGCACCTATATCCGCGGCCAGAACGAGACGGACGCGGAAGTGGGCGACCGCGCCAACGACCCGATCCGCATCGTCGGCGAGGACGTGCGTGCCAAGGTTGTCGGCGAGGGCGCCAATCTCGGCGTCACCCAGCGCGGCCGCATCGCCTTCGGCCTCAAGGGCGGACGCAGCAATTCCGACGCCATCGACAACTCGGCCGGCGTGAACTCGTCGGACGTCGAGGTCAACATCAAGATCGCGCTCGCCTCGGCCATGCGCGACGAGCGGTTGACGCGCGCCAAGCGCAACGTGCTGCTTGCCTCGATGACGGACGAGGTGGCCCATCTCGTGCTGCGCAACAACTACCTGCAGTCACTGGCGATCTCGCTGACGGAACGGCAGGGCACAGCCAACCGCGCGCCGCTGACGCGCCTGATGGATCGCTTCGAGGCCGCCGGCCAGCTCAACCGCAAGGTCGAAACGCTGCCAGACGACCGCACCGTGGCCGAGCGCTACCAGGCCGGCAAGCCGCTGACACGGCCAGAGATCGGCGTGCTGCTCTCCTATGCCAAGCTGGTGCTGTTCGACGAACTGATCCACACGAACCTGCCGGACGAGCCCTATTTCGAACCGACGCTGACGGGTTACTTCCCGGCGAAGATGCAGAAGGCGCATGCGGACGATATCCGCTCGCATCGCCTACGCCGCGAGATCATCGCGACGATCCTCGCCAACGAGGTGATCAATCGCGGCGGCCCGGCCTTCGTCAACACGCTGACCGACGGCACCGGCTTCGGCTCCGCCGATGCGGTGAAGGCGGCGATCATCGCACGCGACGGCTACGGCCTCGCAACGCTCTATGCCGGCGTCGATGCGCTGGACAACGTGGTCTCGGGCGCGGTGCAGAACGAGCTCTACGAGGAGATCGGCCGCATCTATGCTTCCGTCACCAGCCTGCTGCTGACGACCGGCGCGGTCGCCGGCCCGATGGACCAGGCCGTGCACAAGCTCAAGCAGGCGCTGAAGCAGCTTCGTCCCAACCTTGCGACATTGGTTTCGGAAGCCGCCGGCGACGAGGCCCGCCGCAAGGCCCATGCCTATGAGGACGAAGGCGTTCCGGGTGAGCTGGCGGAAGAGATCGCCACGCTCTCCATGCTCACCTTCGTGCCCGAGGTCATGCTGATCGCCAACGCCACCGGCGATACGCTCGGCAAGACGGCGCAAACCTTCGCCGGCATCAGCGCGGCGCTGAATATCGGCCGTCTGCTCTCGGCGGCGGGCCGCATTCCGACCGGCGATCTCTACGAGGCGCTCGCCTTGCAGCGCAGCCTCACCGACATCGCCAATGCCCGCCGCGACCTCGCAAGCGCCGTGCTTGCCCGCCACAAGGGCGACAAGGCCCCGCTTGCCGCCTGGCAGCAGGCGGAGAAGGAGCGGCTTGCCCGCGTGACGGCAAACCTCTCGGCGCTGACGGAAACGGGCGAAGCGACGCTCGCCAAGGTCAGCGTCGCCGCCGGCATCCTGAGCGACCTTGCGCAGGAAAGGGCGAAGTGAGACAGTCCGCTGCCGGCTGACGGGACGAGGGCTCCGTTAGCCGGCTGAGGACGGGCGCGGTCGTTGCCCCATAGCCAAGGAGGGGCAATGACGGTCGTCACGGAAAGCCGGGAGCCACGCCCGGGCAAGTTCGGCATTGCGGGCTGGATGCTGTTCGACTGGGCGGCCCAGCCCTTTTTCACGGTTATCACCACCTTCATCTTCGGCCCCTATCTCGTCTCGCGCCTTACCGAAGACCACGCAGCAGGGCAGGCGGCCTGGAGCTACACGCTCACCATCGCCGGCATCGCCATCGCGCTGCTCGCTCCCGTCATGGGCTCCATCGCCGATGCATCGGGCGCGCGAAAACCCTGGATCGCCGCCTTCGCGGTCATCAAGATTCTCTCGCTTTTCGCTCTCTGGCAGGCCGCGCCCGGCAGCAGCCTGCCGTTTGCGATGGCAATGATCGTGCTCGCCACCGTCGCGGCGGAATTTTCCATCGTCTTCAACGATTCCATGATGCCGCGGCTCGTAAAGCCGGAAGACGCCGGCCGCATCTCCAATATCGCCTGGGGGCTCGGCTATCTCGGCGGCATGATCGTTCTGATCGCCGTCGTCGCCCTGCTCGCCGCCAATCCCGAAACGGGCAAGACCGCCATCGGCATCGCACCGCTCTTCGGCCTCGATCCTGCGACGGGCGAGGACGCGCGTATCACCGGGCCGATTTCCGCCGTCTGGTATCTCGTCTTCATCCTGCCGATGTTCTTCTTCACACCCGACCAGAGCAAGGGCCTTCCGATCGCAAGCGCCGTGCGCGCCGGTTTTTCCGACCTCTCGGCGGCACTGCGCGACCTCAAGAACAAGCCCGGCATCCTGCGCTTCCTCGTCGCCCGCATGATCTACCAGGATGGCGTCAACGGCCTGCTCGCCCTCGGCGGCACCTTCGCGGCCGGCATGTTCGCCTGGCGGACCTTCGAGCTCGGCATCTACGGCATCATTCTCAACGTCGTCGCCATCGGCGGCTGCCTCTACGCCAGCCGGCTGGACAAGCGCCTCGGCTCCAAGATCGTCGTCATCATGAGCCTCGTCTGCCTCACGCTGGCGACCATCGGCATCGTCTCCACCGGCCCGGGTTTCACGCTGTTCGGCCTCATTCCGTTGCCGACCGCCGACAGCGGCGGCCTCTTCGGCACCGCCGCGGAAAAGGCCTATATTCTCTACGGCCTGCTGATCGGGGTCGCCTTCGGCCCGGTGCAGGCCTCCGCGCGCTCCTATCTCGCGCAGAGCATTCATCCGGACGAGGCCGGGCGCTATTTCGGCCTCTATGCCCTCGCGGGCCGCGCCACGTCCTTCCTCGCCCCGCTCTCCGTCGCCCTCATCACCACGGCCACGGGTTCGGCCCGGACGGGCATGATGGCGCTCATCGTCTTCCTCGTCGTCGGGTTCCTGCTTTTGCTGCGCACGCCCTATCCGGCGGCGAAAGTGGACGCCTGAAACGCAAAACGCCCCGCAAGCGGGGCGTTCCGTCTCCGGCGAAGAATCCGGATACGCTCAGTGCCTGAAGTGGCGCATGCCGGTGAAGACCATGGCGACGCCGGCCTCGTCCGCTGCGGCGATCACTTCCGCATCGCGCATCGAGCCACCCGGCTGGATGACCGCCGTCGCGCCGGCGGCAATGGCCGAAAGCAAGCCATCCGCGAAGGGCAGGAAGGCTTCGGAGGCAACGGCAGAACCGCGCGTCAGCGGTTCGGCAAGCCCCATGGCCCTGGCGGCTTCCTCGGCCTTGAGGCCGGCGATGCGGGCCGAATCGACACGGCTCATCTGGCCGGCGCCGATGCCTGCCGTCTGGCCGTCCTTGGCATAGACCACGGCATTCGACTTCACATGCTTGGCGACCTTGAAGGCGAACTTCATGTCCTCTAGTTCCTGCGCCGTCGGCGCGCGCTTGGTGACGACCTTCAGTTCGAGATCCTCGACCATGCCGTTGTCGCGGCTCTGCACGAGCAGGCCGCCGGAAACGGTCTTGGCGGAAAGGCCCGGCACGCGCGGATCGGGCAGGGCGCCCGTCACCAGCAGGCGCAGGTTCGGCTTGCCGGCGATGATGGCGCGGGCCTTCTCGTCGGCGTCGGGCGCGATGATGACCTCGGTGAAGAGCTTGACGATCTCTTCCGCCGTCTCGCCGTCGAGCGTCGAATTGAGCGCGATGATACCGCCGAAGGCCGAGACCGGGTCGCAGGCGAGCGCCCGTGCATAGGCATCCTTCAGCGTCTTGCCGGTGGCAACGCCGCAGGGATTGGCGTGCTTGATGATCGCGCAGGCCGGGCCGTTCTCCGGCAGGAACTCGGCGACCAGCTCGAAAGCGGCGTCCGTGTCGTTGATGTTGTTGTAGGAGAGCTGCTTGCCCTGCAGAAGCGTCGCGGTAGCGACGCCCGGACGGTTCTCGCCGGTCACGTAGAAACCTGCCTTCTGGTGCGGGTTCTCGCCATAGCGCATCTCTTCCTTCAGCACGCCGCCGAGCACCCGGTGGCGCGGCATGGCGATGTCGAGCGCCTCGGCGAACCAGTTGGAGATCGCCGCGTCATAGGCCGCCGTGCGGGCATAGGCCTTGGCGGCGAGGCGCTGGCGGAAGGCGTAGCAGGTCGAGCCGTCGGCCAGTTCCTCCAGAAGCGCCGGATAGTCGGCCGGGTCGGTGACGACGGTCACATAAGCATGGTTCTTGGCCGAGGCGCGGATCATCGCCGGACCGCCGATATCGATGTTCTCGACGGTCGTCGGATAGTCACCGCCCTTGGCGCGGACGTCCTCGAAGGGATAGAGATTGATGACGGCAAGATCGATGGCGCCGATGCCGTGGGCCTTCATCGCCTCGACATGCTCGGCGTCATCACGGATCGCCAGCAGGCCGCCGTGAACGGAGGGATGCAGCGTCTTGACGCGGCCGTCCATGATTTCCGGAAAGCCGGTGACTTCGGAGACATCGATGACCGCAAGGCCTGCATCGCTCAGCGCCTTGTGCGTGCCGCCGGTCGACAGCAGGCGCACGCCCTTTTCGGCCAGTGCCGTCGCAAGCGCGACGACGCCGGCCTTGTCGGAAACCGACAGCAGCGCAGTGCGCACGGCGACGCGATCGGGGGCGGGAATTTTCTTGGAAATGACGGCCATGGGGCGCTCCGTTCTGACGGCCCGGAAGGAGGGGCCGGATGGTCATGCGCCCCGTTATCACAGGCGCCGCCGCGAGAAAACCGCGAAGGCCCGGAAATCTCAGCGCCGCCGCACCAGCGACCACTGAACTTCGGGCATCTCGCCAAGCGGCATGGTGAGCGTCAGCTGTCGCGAGGCGCGCACGCCGGAGGGATCGGCGAAGAAGACGTCCTCTTCTTCCTCGACGGGCACATCGAGGCAGGTCAGCGCCCAGGCCTCGCCGTCGGGCGCGACGAGCCGCGTTTCGTTCTCGGAGGCTTGGTAGAGCTGGATGGTCGGATGGATATGGAAACGCACCACAGCAAGGCCGGAAACGGGCGCGTTGGGCGCACCCGGCTTGAGAAAGCGCTCGCGGCCGCGGATTTCTCCGCCCGACGCCGCGACGAGGATATCGCGCTCGTAGAGGAGGCCGAAACGCTTGAGGTAACCGTCATGGGTGGCGGTGACGCCATCGGCGCCGGAGTCGCGCTCGATGCGCGACACCTCGACCTTACCGACGCCGCCAATGACGATCGGCCCGAGGAACCGCGAGCCCGAAACGCGCGAAGACGACGTATCGTTGAGGGTGGCGACGGAATGGGCGGCCGTCATGCGCGACATCTGCCGCATCGCCTCGCCGGCAAAACGCGGTCGGCCGGAATTGACGATGAAGCGATTGCGCCCCGAGGACATTTCGATGGACAGCGTGCCGGCCGCCGCGGTCGAGGAGAGGTCGACGGATTTCGGCACGCCGGTATCCATCAGCACGACCGTTTCCTTCACGGCCATGCGGTCGTAGTTGATCGAGGGGAGGGCCTTGAAAGGCGCGCCGCCCGTCTCGTCGTAGCGCAGCGCCGACATCAATTCATTGGCAAGCGTGTAGGTCGCACCGTTGAAGAGCGCAAGTTCGCCGCCCTGATGGCGGAAGAAGCGCAGCGCCGGGAAAATGCGGTCGATGCAGGGAATGAGTTGCAACGGCATATCGTGGCCGAGATTGACATAAGTCTGGCGCAGCGGCAGCAGGTCGAGCAGGATATCGAGCGCGGCGCGCGGATTGCGCGAGCAATGGCCTCCGTCTGGCAGGATCTGGCGGTCCAGTTCCTCGTCCAGATGCCGGGCGGCCTTGCGCATCTTGGACGGCGAGGCGGGCATGGCGATGGACGCCATGGCAAGCGCGATGCGCACGCGCATCCGCGGCTCTCCGTCGCGCGTCGTATCGGCCACATGGCGCAGATAGCGCACCTGGAAGGCGAGGCTCTTCAGAAAGCGGCGATAGAAGGGATAGTCGGCGTCCTTCAGCACGACGGGCGAATGGGAGAGCCAGGCAATGATGCGCTGGGCCGTGACGTCCGGCCGCCAGGCAAGCCCTCCGATGACACGGCCATGGCTCTGCAGCCAGTCGTCGACGATGAAGCGGGCGGTATGCGCCGCCTTTTCCGGATCGACGAGGCGCATATGGCGCAGCCAGCCGAAGGAATGCAGGCGAACGGCGAATTCTTCCGACGGCAGTTCCAGCGCGAAGGGCGATTCGCCCTCGCATTCGAGGATGCGGCCGGCAAGCGGGAAGCGGCCGGCGGTGATTTCTTCGCCGGCAAAGGAATCGGCGGGATGCAGGTCCGTCGGCGCCACGACCAGTCGGTCCGGCGTACCGCCGGAAAACCGCATGGCGCTGATTCGGCCCAAGGCAAGCCTTCGCGAGAACCGGCGCCAACCCTCACGCATATACAGATAGAGAAGCCGCTGCCTGTCGGAAAGCTGCATGGTTAACGAGTGCCTCCAGACCTATAGGTAGGCCGAGGAGAGGAGCGGCGTCAATTCATCGGGCCGGATGGGCTGTTGATGAGGGCTGCCGCGACCATCTTCCTCAGCCGCCATGGCGCAGCCGGACGGCATAGAAACCATCCACGCCGCCGGCATGGGTGGTCGTCGCCGGCAGCATGGCAGGGGTGGTGCGGAACGCACCGAGCGGCGAAATCGCCGCCTCGAGGCCGGGCCATTCGGTGGGAATGGCGGGCTCGATTCGCCAGGCCGGATGATCCGCGAGCACGCGCGTCACCATCTCTTCGCCTTCGCTGGGATCGAGCGAGCAATTGGAGAAGACGAGCTGTCCACCGGGTTTCACCAGCGTCAGTGCATGGCGCAGCAGGCGCTCCTGCAAGCGCGCGAGCTTTTCGATGTCCTCCGGCCCCTTGGTCCAGAGCACGTCGGGATGACGGCGGATCGTGCCGGTGGACGAGCAGGGCGCATCGAGCAGGACGGCATCGAACAGGTCGGCGGGCTTGTATTCCGCCATGTTCGCTTCCACGGTCGTCGCCGAGAGCCCGAGCCGGGCGAGATTGCTGACAAGCCGTTTGAGGCGATTGCCAGACTGGTCGAGCGCCGTGACGTCGGCGCCGGCCTGCGCAAGCTGTGCGGTCTTGCCACCGGGTGCGGCGCAAAGATCGGCGACGCGCTTGCCCGAGAGATCGCCGAAGAGTTTCGCCGGCAGGCTGGCCGCCGCATCCTGCACCCACCATTCGCCGGCCTCGAAGCCTTCGAGTGCCGGTATCGCACCGGAGGATGTAGGAAGGCGCACGGAGCCGGTCGGCAGCACGAGGCCGCCGAGCTTCGCCGCCCAGCCTTCGGCGTCGGATTTCACGGTAAGGTCGATGGACGAGGGCTCCAGTAGCGCTTCGCCGATGCGCGCGGCATGGTCAGAGCCATAGACCGCGACGAGCCGGTCACGGAACCAGGCCGGGATGACGGAAACCCCACGCGTCGCCGTCAGGTGCGACGCCTTTTCACGCGACAACCGGCGCAGCACGGCATTGGTGAGGCTCGCGAAGCGGCGGTTGCGCGGATCGATCTGCGCCTGCTCGACGGCGAGGTCGACGGCGGAATGGTCGGGCACGTCGAGATAGAGGATCTGCGCGGCGGCGACCGTCAGGACATGCTGCAGCGCGCGTGCGCCGTCCGGCAGCGGCGTGCCGACCAATGTGTCGAGAATCGCTTCGATACGGGGCAGATGACGCAATGCCGTGTTGAGGATGGCGCGCACCAGCGCGCGGTCGGCGTCGTTGAGCTGCCGATAGACCGGGTTGCCGTTTTCAAGGTCCAGCATGCCGTCGAGCGGCGTCCTGCGGTCCACCACGGCGGCGAGGATCTTGGCGGCGGCCTGCCGGGCGCGAAGGCCCGGCTTTTCCGGTTGGTTCGCGACGGTTTCGTCGGGCCTGGGGCCTTTGCCGCCGCGGTGGCGTTTCGGATGCGCTCTTCTTTTGTCGTCGTTCAAGACCAGGGACCTTTTGGTGGTTCGGAACCACCGCGTCCCCAGCCCGTCGACGGAACGGAGCGCGATTTGCGCACGGGATTATCAGCCCGGACCGGTTCCGTCGAGCGCGCCTGCATGCCGCGCGCCATTTCCTGCAGCGCTGCGATGCGGTTTTCCGTGTTCGGGTGGGTGGAGAAGAGGTTGTCCATGCGCTCGCCCGACAGCGGGTTGATGATGAACATGTGCGCCGTTGCCGGATTGTGCTCGGCCGCATCGTTGGGAATGCGGCCGGCCGCGACGGCGATCTTCTTCAGCGCCGAGGCGAGCCAGAGCGGGTTGCCGCAGATTTCCGCGCCGCGCTTGTCGGCGGAATATTCGCGTGTGCGGCTGATCGCCATCTGCACCAGCATGGCCGCGAAAGGCGCGACGATCATCGCGATCAGCACACCGACGAAACCGAGCGGATTGTTGTTCTCGCGGTTGTTGCCGCCGCCGAAGAACATGGCGAAATTGGCGAGCATGGAGATCGCGCCGGCAATCGTTGCCGTCAGCGTCATGGTAAGGGTGTCGCGGTTCTGGATATGCGCCAGCTCGTGCGCCATCACGCCCGCGACTTCCTCGTAGGAAAGCGCCTGGAGAAGGCCCGTCGAAGCGGCGACGGCGGCGTTCTGCGGATTGCGGCCAGTGGCGAAGGCATTCGGCTGATCGCTGTTGATGACGAAGACGCGCGGCATGGGAAGGCCGGCACGCTGCGCAAGATCACGCACGATGCCGTAATATTCCGGCGCCGAGCGCTCATCGACCTCCTTGGCGCCATACATGGACAGAACCATGCGGTCGGAGTTCCAGTAGGAGAAGAAGTTCATCGCGATCGCCACGAGAAGCGCGATCATCATGCCGCCCTTGCCGCCGATGAGCAGGCCCACCCCCATGAAAAGCGCCGTCATGACGGCGAGCAGCATGGCTGTGCGAACGATGTTCATGCGTTCCGGCTCCTATCTGGTCCGTTGCCATCCGCCCTTGCTGTCAAGGGCATGTTTCACGTGAATCAGCGCTTTCCACAGCGTCTTCACGTCCCTATATGATGGGAAACGAAGAGGACTTCTTCAATATCCCGGAAGGATGCCGATTTTCATGCAGAACGACAACGACAATCACGCGGATGGCCGGAAAGTGCTTCCGCCCGCCGCGCTCCGCGCCCTCGAGGAAGCCGAAGCCCGGCGCAAGGCCGCGCAGCCCGTGGAGCGCGCGGCGGAAATCGGCGGACGCGGCGGCGAGGACCCGGCGCGGTTCGGCGACTGGGAAATCAAGGGCCGGGCCATCGATTTCTGAGCGCGGGAATCCGGCTCACGATCTCCGGGCCGTGACCGGCCATCCACGCCGTGGCGATGGATCGTCTGGGTCGAGGCCCGCGGATAATATCGGAAGGGAAGGGTACCTTCCCAGGCAATCCCTCACATGAAAACGGCGGCCATCGGCCGCCGTTTCGTTTGGTTCGGCCAGGCCGATCAACCGGCCGCCTTGTTCTGCCGATTGGCGATGAGGTCGTCCACCACCGCCGGATCGGCCAGCGTCGAGGTGTCGCCGAGCGCGCCGAAATCGTCCTCGGCGATCTTGCGCAGGATGCGGCGCATGATCTTGCCCGAGCGGGTCTTCGGCAGGCCGGGCGCGAACTGGATCTTGTCCGGCGAGGCGATGGGGCCGATTTCCTTGCGGACGTGCTTGACGAGGTCCTGGCGCAGCGCATCCGTGCCTTCCTCGCCGGCCATCAGCGAGACATAGCAATAGATGCCCTGGCCCTTGAGGCTGTGCGGGTAGCCGACGACGGCAGCTTCCGAAACGAGGTGGTGCGAGACGAGCGCCGATTCGATTTCCGCCGTGCCGAGACGGTGGCCCGAAATGTTGAGCACGTCATCGACGCGGCCGGTGATCCAGTAGTAGCCGTCTTCGTCGCGCCGGCAGCCGTCGCCGGTGAAGTACTTGCCCTTGTAGGTGGAGAAGTAGGTTTCGACGAAGCGCTTGTGGTCGCCGTAGACGGTGCGCATCTGGCCCGGCCAGCTATCGACGATGCACAGATTGCCGTCGGCCGGTCCCTCCAGCACGTTGCCCTCGTTGTCGACGAGCTGCGGCTTGATGCCGAAGAACGGCCGTGTCGCCGAGCCGGGCTTGAGGTCCGTCGCGCCCGGCAGCGGCGTGATGAGAATGCCACCCGTTTCCGTCTGCCACCAGGTATCGACGATCGGCGAGCGGCCCTCGCCGACGACATTGTAATACCATTCCCAGGCTTCCGGATTGATCGGTTCGCCGACCGAGCCGAGCAGACGCAGGGTGGAGCGGTCGGAACGCTTCACGAAGTCGTCGCCGGCGCCCATCAGCGCGCGAATCGCCGTCGGGGCGGTGTAGAAGATGTTGACCTTGTGCTTGTCGACCACTTCCCAGAAGCGGCCGGCATCCGGGAAGTTCGGCACGCCCTCGAACATCAGCGTGGTCGCGCGGTTCGCCAGCGGCCCGTAGACGATGTAGGAATGGCCCGTGACCCAGCCCACGTCGGCCGTGCACCAGTAGACATCGCCGTCCTGGTAGTCGAAGACATATTTGTGCGTCATCGAGGCATAGACGAGATAGCCCGCCGTGGTGTGCAGCACGCCCTTCGGCTTGCCGGTGGAGCCCGACGTATAGAGGATGAACAGCGGGTCTTCCGCCTTCATCTTGGCCGGCGGACAATCGCGCGGCACGGTCAGCACTTCCTGGTGATGCCAGATGTCGCGGCCCGGCGCCCAGCCGGTCTTGCCGCCGGTGCGGCGCACGACCAGAACCTTGTTGACGATGACATGCTGCTTGGCGGCGATGTCGATGGCCGTGTCGGTGTTTTCCTTGAGCGGGATCGGCTTGCCGCCGCGCACGCCTTCGTCGCAGGTGATGACGAAGGTCGATTCGCAGTCGACGATACGACCGGCCAGCGCATCCGGCGAGAAGCCGCCGAAGACGACGGAATGCACGGCGCCGATGCGCGCGCAGGCGAGCATGGCATAGGCCGCTTCCGGGATCATCGGCATGTAGATGGTGACGCGGTCGCCCTTCTTCACCCCATGCTTCTTCATCACGTTGGCCATGCGGCAGACGTGTTCGTAGAGCTCGTTATAGGTGATCTTCTTGTCGATATAGGGATTGTCGCCTTCCCAGATGATGGCGACCTGATCGCCATGCGCCTTCAGGTGCCGGTCGATACAATTGTAGGAGACGTTGGTGATGCCGTCCTCGAACCACTTGATCGGCACCTTGCCGCTGAAGGACGTATTCTTGACCTTGGTGTAGGGCTTGAACCAGTCGATCCGCATGCCGTGCTTGTCCCAGAAACGCTCCGGGTTCTCGACGCTTTCGCGATACCATTTCTGATAGGTCTCGTTGTCGATCAGCGTGCGGCTTTTCGCGGATTTCAGGACCGGATAGGTCTTTGCGGACATGGATTCCTCCCTAGACTGCACATACACACGGCCGTGTCTCCTCCGACCGCGGCACTTCCTAGCCCATTCATATCAGGTCAAAGTCTTCCGGCAATTAGACAAAAGGTCATTTGCGCTTGAAGAATTGCATTTCTGCGACAGTGGAGTTATAGAGGGCGCAATTCCCGGAAAATAGTGGTTACACCCCACGGCCCGCGACACCGGCGCGGACGGACAGAAGGACTATATCCATGGCTCAGCAGCTCCTCATGCCCAAGGCGACCGCGGTCTGGCTGGTCGACAACACGGCGCTGTCGTTTGAACAGATCGCAACGTTCTGCAAACTGCATCCGCTCGAAGTGAAGGCCATCGCCGATGGCGAATCGGCTCAGGGCATCAAGGGCCTCGACCCGATCTCGACCGGTCAGCTCTCCCGCGAGGAAATCGCCCGCGCGGAAGGCAACCCGAACCACAAGCTGAAGCTTTCCGAACCGAAGGTCCGCGTTCCCGAGTCCAAGCGCAAGGGCCCGCGCTACACCCCGGTCTCCAAGCGCCAGGACCGCCCGAACGCCATTCTCTGGCTGGTGCGCAACCATCCGGAACTGAAGGATGCGCAGATCTCGCGTCTCGTCGGCACCACCAAGTCGACGATCGAGCAGATCCGCGAGCGTACCCACTGGAACTCGACCAACCTGACCCCGATGGACCCGGTCACCCTCGGCCTCTGCTCGCAGATCGACCTCGACCTCGAAGTCGAACGCGCGTCCAAGGGCCGCCCGCTGCCGACCGCGGCGGAACTCGGCGCCACGCTGGAATCGGCCCAGGAAACGGAAAAGCTGCCCTACAGCGACCGCGAGGAGGAGAAGGAAATCGACGCCGATGCCGTCTTCGCCAAGCTCAAGTCGCTGAAGTCGTCCACGCCGGACGAGGATGAAGACGACCGCTTCTAAGCGACGTCTCATCGCAAAGGATCAAAACCCGGCTGCTCCGCAGCCGGGTTTTTTGTTGGCGGCCTCATTCCCCGGCTCGACCCGATATCTAAGGGCACGCGCCCCATGGCCGGTCAGGCCGAGCCCCAGCGGGGCCGGGAAACGTACCCCTGAAGCGTCAGACGATCCGCCGGCCCGCCAGCGCCTCGGCGATCTCATCGAGGATTACCGGATCGTCTATGGTGGCCGGCATCTTCCAGGCCTCCCGATCGGCGATCTTCTGCATCGTGCCGCGCAGGATTTTCCCGGAGCGCGTCTTCGGCAGGCGTTTTACGCAGATCGCCGTCTTGAAGGCAGCGACCGGGCCGATGCGCTCGCGCACCAGCGCCACCACCTCCTGCTCGACGAGCGATGATTCACGTGAAACACCGCTCTTCAAAACGAGGAAGCCGGCGGGCAATTGTCCCTTCAAGCCGTCGGCGACACCGATGACCGCGCATTCGGCGACATCCGGGTGGCTGGCGCAGACCTCTTCCATCGCCCCGGTCGAAAGCCGGTGACCGGCGACATTGATGATGTCATCCGTCCGCGCCATCACGAAGACATACCCGTCCTCGTCGACATACCCGGCATCGGCCGTCTTGTAGTAACCGGGAAATTCCGACAGGCAGGCCGAACGAAAACGTTCGTCGGCATTCCAGAAGGTCGTCAGGCACCCGGGGGGAAGGGGAAGCTTCAGCGCGATATTGCCGAGCGTGCCCGGTGGCACCGGATGGCCTGCGTCGTCGAGCACCTGCAGGTCGTAGCCGGGCATCGGCACGGTGGGCGAACCGTGTTTCACCGGAAGCCGGCCGAGGCCAATCGGGTTGCCGGCGATCGTCCAGCCGGTTTCCGTCTGCCACCAGTGATCGATGACCGGCACGCCAAGCACCTCTTCCGCCCAGCGGAGCGTTTCCGGGTCGGCGCGCTCGCCGGCGAGGAACAGCGCCCGCAGGCTGGAAAGGTCGTAGTGTTTCACGAGCGCGCCCTCCGGATCCTCCTTGCGGATGGCGCGGAAGGCCGTCGGCGCGGTGAAGAGAACGGAAACCTTGTAGTCCTCGACCACGCGCCAGAAGGCTCCGGCATCCGGCGTGCCGACCGGCTTGCCTTCATAGAGCACCGTCGTGCTGCCGTTCAGCAGCGGCGCATAAACGATATAGGAATGGCCGACGACCCAGCCGATATCGGAAGCCGCCCAATAGACTTCGCCGGGAGCGACGCCGTAGATCGCGCGCATCGACCAGGCGAGGGCCACCATATGCCCGCCATTGTCGCGGATGACGCCCTTCGGCTGGCCGGTCGTGCCCGAGGTGTAGAGAATGTAGAGCGGATCGGTGGCGGCCAGCGGCGCACAGGGCACCGTCCGTCCGGCGGCCGCGGCCAGCGCGACCCCCAGGTCGACGTCACGGCACTCCGCAAGATCCGCGGTGAGTTCCGGCCGCTGCAGCACGAGACACCGTTCCGGCTTGTGAGCGGCAAGCGCGACGGCCGCATCGAGCAACGGCTTGTAGGCGACCACCCGATTGGGCTCGATGCCGCAGCTTGCGCTGACGACGAGCTTCGCCCGCGAATCATCGATGCGCGCGGCAAGCTCGCTGGCGGCGAACCCGCCGAAGACGACTGAATGGATGGCGCCGATCCGCGCGCAGGCCAGCATGGCAAAAATCGCCTCGGGGATCATCGGCATGTAGAGGATGACCCGGTCGCCCTTTTCGACGCCCTGGTCGACCAGCACCGCCGCCATCGCGTTCACCCGCTCCAGGAGATCGGCATAACTGTACCGCGCCTTGCGACCGGTGACGGGGCTGTCGTAGATCAGCGCCGCATCGCCCCCGCGCCCCGCCGCCACATGCCGGTCGACGCAGTTGTGACAGGTATTGCCCGTCGCATCGGGAAACCAGCGCCCGTAGACGCCCTGTTCGCCATCGAAAATCCGGCCCGGTTTCTCGAACCACTCGATGGCCTCCGCCACCTCCGCCCAGTGCCCCTCGGGGTCATCCTGCCAGGCGCGATAGGTCTCGGCATAGGTCTTTTGCATCGCATCCTCCCGCATGCCCGGCCGCCAGGCGGCCGGTTCCTCCAGCAGGGAGAATAGGGGAGGGCGCTCTTTCCGCAAAGCCAGACGAAAGCCTGAAACAGGCCGGCCCGCCCTTGCGCTTCGTCAAGCCGGGATCAGCGCGTGCCGAAAATCGCCGAACCGACACGGACGCTCGTCGCACCCAAGCCGACGGCGACATCATAATCGCCCGACATGCCCATCGACAGCTTGTCGAGATTGCAGCGCGCCGCAAGCTTGCCGAGGAGCGCGAAATGCGGGCCGGGATTTTCATCCGCAGGGGGAATGCACATCAGCCCCTCGACGGTAAGGCCGAGCTCGTCGCGGCAGAAGGAAACGAAGGCGACCGTATCGTCGGGCGCAATGCCGGCCTTCTGCGGCTCAAGCCCGGTATTGACCTGGACATAGAGCCGCACCGCGCGTGCCTGCCGCGTCATCTCCGCGGCAATCGCCCGCGCGATCTTCTCCCGGTCGACGGTCTCGATGACGTCGAACAGCGCCACCGCCTCCGCTGCCTTGTTGGACTGCAGCGGCCCGATCAGATGCAGTTCGATGCCGGCCGTCTCGTCCCGAAGCGTCGGCCACTTGCCCTGCGCTTCCTGGACGCGGTTCTCGCCGAAGACACGCTGGCCGGCGGCGATGGCGGGACGAATGGCGTCCGCATCAAAAGTCTTCGACACGGCGACGAGCGTGACCGCTTCCGGCTTCCGGCCGGCTCCCGCCGCCGCCTTGCCCATCCGGTTGCGAACCTCGTCGAGACGGTCCTGAAGCTGCATGGTCATTCTCCATCGGCAAAAATTGGGGCACGCCGAAGCGTGCGGCCGTTTCCCGCACCTAGCGAAAACGGCGCCGCTTGCCAAGCGCCAGCCCGCGCGGGACCGGAAAACTTGACGCTCCGGCGGTTTCATGATGAAGGTCTCGGCACCATATTCGCATGGACGAACCGCCCGCCAAAACCTCCAAAAGACTTCCGGAACATCAAAGACATGGCCACCGAACGTTACAATCCGCGCGATGCCGAACCCCGCTGGCAGGCAAAATGGAATGACGACAGCGTCTTCCTGACCAAGAACGACGATCCGCGCGAAAAGTACTACGTCCTCGAGATGTTCCCCTATCCCTCGGGCCGCATCCATATGGGCCATGTGCGCAACTACGCGATGGGCGACGTCGTCGCCCGCTACAAGCGTGCCCGTGGTTTCAATGTGCTGCATCCGATGGGCTGGGACGCCTTCGGCATGCCCGCCGAAAACGCCGCCATGCAGAACAAGGTCCACCCCAAGGGTTGGACCTACGAAAACATAGCGACGATGCGCAAGCAGCTGAAGTCGATGGGCCTGTCGCTGGACTGGTCGCGCGAATTCGCCACCTGCGATGTCGAATATTACCATCGCCAGCAGCACCTGTTCCTCGACTTCCTGGAAAAGGGCCTCGTCTACCGCAAGCAGTCCAAGGTGAACTGGGACCCGGTCGATCACACGGTTCTTGCCAACGAGCAGGTCATCGACGGCCGCGGCTGGCGCTCCGGCGCGCTGGTCGAGCAGCGTGAACTGACCCAATGGTTCTTCCGCATCACCGACTTCAGCCAGGACCTGCTCGATTCGCTCGAGACCCTCGACCAGTGGCCGGAAAAGGTTCGGTTGATGCAGAAGAACTGGATCGGTCGTTCGGAAGGCATGCTGGTCCGCTGGGAAATCGCCGACGCTGCCAGCCTGACGGGCGAGAAGGACGTCACCGTCTACACGACCCGTCCCGACACGCTGTTCGGCGCCTCGTTCCTGGCGATCTCGGCCGATCATCCGCTGGCCAGGGACGTCTCCGCCAAGAATGCCGAGATCATGGCTTTCTGTGAGGAATGCCGCCGCGCCGGCACCTCGCTCGCCGCGCTCGAAACCGCCGAGAAGAAGGGCATGGATACGGGCCTGCGCGTCCGCCATCCCTTCGATCCCAGCTGGGAGCTGCCGGTCTATATCGCGAACTTCGTGCTGATGGATTACGGCACGGGCGCCATTTTCGGCTGCCCCTCCGGCGACCAGCGCGACCTTGACTTCGCCCGCAAATACGACCTGCCGGTCGTGCCCGTCGTCATGCCGAAGGACGGCGACGCCGCCACCTTCGCCATTGCCGACGAGGCCTATGTCGGCGACGGCGTGATGATCAATTCCCGCTTCCTCGACGGCCTCGGCACGGAGGAAGCCTTCGAGGAGGTCGCCAGGCGCCTCACGGCGGCCACGCTGGGCAATGCGCCCGTGGGCGAGCGCAAGGTGAACTTCCGCCTGCGCGACTGGGGCATTTCGCGCCAGCGCTACTGGGGCTGCCCGATCCCGGTCATCCATTGCGAGGACTGCGGCGTGGTTCCCGTGCCGAAGGCCGACCTGCCGGTCAAGCTGCCCGACGACGTCACCTTCGACAAGCCGGGCAACCCGCTCGACCGTCATCCGACCTGGCGCCACGTCACCTGCCCGCATTGCGGCAAGGACGCGCGCCGCGAGACGGACACGATGGACACCTTCGTCGATTCGTCCTGGTACTTCGCCCGCTTCACCGCGCCGTGGGAAAACGACCCGACGGACCCGGCTGCCGCGAATGCGTGGCTGCCGGTCGACCAGTATATCGGCGGCATCGAGCATGCGATCCTGCACCTGCTCTATTCGCGCTTCTTCACCCGCGCCATGCAGGTCGCCGGTCATCTCGACCTGAAGGAACCCTTCAAGGGTCTCTTCACGCAGGGCATGGTCGTGCATGAAACCTATAGCCGCGCCGTCGACGGCAAGCGCGAATGGGTGACGCCGGCCGAGATCCGCATCGAGGACGTGGACGGCAAGCGCCGTGCGCTGCATCTCGAATCCGGCGAAGAAATCGCCATCGGCTCGATCGAAAAGATGTCGAAGTCGAAGAAGAACGTCGTCGATCCCGACGATATCATCGCCTCCTACGGCGCCGATACGGCCCGCTTCTTCGTTCTGTCCGACTCTCCGCCGGACCGTGACGTCATCTGGTCGGAAGCCGGCGTCGAGGGCGCACACCGCTTCGTCCAGCGCGTCTGGCGTCTCGTCTCGGAAGCCGCGCCGGTGCTGAAGGGCGCCGAAAGCCGCCCGGGCACGGACGGCGAAGCGCTCGCCGTCTCGCAGATCGCCCACAAGACCTTGAAGGCCGTGCAGGGCGATTACGACAAGCTCGCCTTCAACAAGGCCGTCGCGCGCATCTACGAATTCGTCAACGCGCTGGCGGCCCCGCTGGCCACCGCAGCAAGCGGCAAGGCAGCGCCGGAACTGGTTTCCGCGCTGCGCGAGGCCGTCGGAATCCTCATTCGCATCGTCGCGCCGATGACGCCCCATCTTTCGGAAGAGTGCTGGCGCGAGATCGGTGGCGAGGGTCTCGTCGCCACGGCCGGCTGGCCCGCCTACGAGGACCGGCTGGTTGCCGAAAACGAGATCACGCTGCCCGTGCAGATCAACGGCAAGAAGCGCGCGGATTTGACAATCGCCCGCGATGCGGACCAGAGTGCGGTCGAACAGGCCGTGCTCGCGCTCGAGGCGGTTCAGGCCGTGCTTGCCGGCCAGCACCCCAAGAAGATCATCGTCGTACCGCAGAGGATCGTGAATGTTGTTGTCTGACGGAATCGGCCTTCCGCGGCTCGTCAAGGTGCTCGCCGGCATCGCGCTTGTCGGCGCGCTCGCCGGCTGCCAGGTGCGGCCGCTCTATTCCACCGAAAGCGGCACAGAGGGCAAACTTGCCTCCGTTTCCATTTCCGAAGCGGACGACCGTGTGGAGCAGCAGGTCCGCAACGACCTGATCTTCCTCTTCAGCGGCGGCGCCGGCGAAACCCAGTCTGCGGCCTATCACCTGGAGATGGACGTAAGCGTCAAGACCGTTGGCGTTCTGAACGACGTCACGACGGACATCGACCGCGCCGGCCGCGTCATCGTTACGGCGGACTATAACCTCACGAAGTCCGACTCCGGCGAAACGATCACCTCCGGCAAGCGCTCGGCCGTTGCCGTGGTCGATTTCTCGCCGCAGGAATTCGCCAAGCTTCGCGCAAAGCGCGACGCGGAAAACCGTGGCGCGCGTGAGCTTGCCGAACTGATCCGCGCGGATGTCGCGACGGCACTCGCTCGTCGCTGAGCCGGCTATGGCAGAGGTCAAGTCGCACGAGTTCGATGCCTTCCTGAAGCGGAAGCCTCTGCCCGTGCGGCTGTTCCTCGTCTACGGGCCAGACCGTGGCCTCGTATCGGAACGCGCCGCTGCGCTTGCAACCGCCAGTGGCGTCGATCTTGCGGATGCCTTCTCCGTCGTGAAGCTCGATGCCGGCGAAATCGGCAGCCAGCCCGGCCGTCTCATGGACGAGATGAACGCCATCGGCCTCTTCGGTGGCGATCGCCTCGTCTGGATTCGCAATGCTGCCAGTGAAAAGGGTGTTTCCGATGCCCTGGAGATGCTGGCGGGAACGCCGGCCGGCCCTTCCACCCTCCTTATCGAGGCCGGCGACCTGAAGAAGGGTGCGGCGCTTCGCAAGGTGGCGGAATCCCATTCCCAGGTCGTCGCCATCGCCTGTTACGCGGACGACGGCCGTGCCTTGCAGGCACTCATCGATCAGGAACTCGCCGCCGAGAGCCTCAGAATTTCTCCAGCGGCCCGGGAACGCCTCGTGGAAACCATTGGCGGCGACCGGCTCGCCTCCCGCAACGAGGTGCGCAAGCTTGCCCTCTATTGCCGCGGCAAGACGCTCATCGAAGAGCAGGACGTGGAAGAGATCGTCGGCGATGCCAGCGCGATTTCCACCGATGACGCCATCGACGCGATCCTGAAGGGCGACCGGGACGGTTTCCTGCACGCAATCCAGAAGATCGTTTCCTCGAAAACGCCGGTCTTCCTCGTGCTGCAGGGCTGCCTGCGACAGTTTCAGCTTCTGGAGTTGATGCGCGCGGAAATGGACGAGAAGCGCGCACCGGCCGCGCAGGCCTTGGCGACACTCGGCCGCCACTTGCACTTCCGGCGCAAGCCGATTGTGGAAAACGCGCTCAAGACGTGGACGGGACCGGCCATTCGCCGGGAAACGCAGCGGCTGCAATCCGCGATCCTGCAAAGCCGGCAGCGCCCAGCCTTGGAAGATACGATCGCCATGCAGACAATGCTGGCGACCGTGCTTCAGTCCGGCAGGCGCTGACTCCGGCTAAATATCTTACCGGCGTTCAAGAAGCCGGCAGATTTCTTCAAGCTGTTCGAGCGTCTTGTAGGCGATCCGGAGATGGCCGCCATTGCCCTTGTGGTTGACCGTCACGTCGAGACCGAGCACATCCGACAGCGTGCGCTCCAGCGCCAGCGTATCGGCATCCTTGTCGTCCTTCTGCGCGGCGGGCTGACCGTGATTGGGATCGCTCTGCGCCTTGATGTCGTTCTGCGCGATACGCTCGGCATCGCGCACCGACATGCCCTTCGCCACGATGGTCTTGGCAAGCGCCACCGGGTCCGACGTCGGCACCAGCGCGCGGGCGTGGCCGGCAGAAAGCGTCCCGGATGCCAGCATGTCCCGCACGGGCTCCGGCAGTTTCAGAAGGCGCAGGCTGTTGGCCACGTGGCTGCGGCTTTTGCCGATGATCTCACCCAGATCGTTCTGTGTGTAGCCGTGATCGGCGATCAGCAGCTCGTAGCCCATTGCCTCTTCCAGCGGGTTGAGGTCGGAACGCTGGACGTTTTCCACGATGGCGATTTCCAGCGCCGTCCGGTCGTCGACATCGCGAATGATAACGGGAATCTCTGTGAGGCCCGCCAGCTGCGCCGCCCGCCAGCGACGCTCGCCGGCGATGATTTCATACCGGTTGTCCGCGATGGTGCGCACGACGACCGGCTGGACGATGCCATGCTGGCGGATCGAGGAGGCAAGATCCTGCAGTTCCGATTCGTCGAAATAGCGGCGCGGGTTGCGCGGGTTGCGGCCGACGAACTCGATCGGAACCAGACGGTCCGGATTGACCGTCGGCTGCGCGCCGACATCCGCGGCCGGAAGCTGGTCCATCTCGCCGATCAGGGCGGCAAGACCACGGCCAAGACGCCGCTTTGAGTTGTCTTCATTCATCGGTTCTACTCACGGATACTGAATTCAGGCCGCTTTGCGCTGCCGTTCACGCTGGATGACTTCGGAAGCAAGCTGAAGATAGGCCTGGCTTCCGGCGCATTTAAGATCGTAGAGAATGGCCGGCTTGCCGTAGGACGGCGCCTCGGAGACCCGCACATTGCGGGGAATGAGCGTGTGATAGACCTTCTCGCCGAGATGCGTGCGCACATCGTTGACGACCTGCTGCGCAAGATTGTTACGCGAATCGAACATGGTCAGCACGATGCCCTGGATATCGAGCCGCGGATTGACGGTCCGTCGTACCTGGTCGACCGTCTCGAGCAGCTGGCTGAGGCCTTCCAGCGCAAAGAACTCGCACTGAAGCGGCACCAGCACCGAATGGGCGGCCGCCAGAGCATTCATCGTCAGGAGGTTGAAGGACGGTGGGCAATCGACCAGCACGTAAGAGTAAGATAGCGCATCGGCTGCCGCGAGCGCGCGTTTCAGCCGGAAGACGCGATCGCTCTGCTGGGCGATCTCCATCTCGATGCCCAGCAGGTCCATCGTCGAGGGGATGATGGAAAGGTTCGGCACGGCCGTTTCCACCGCCGTATCGGCGACACTGTGGCTGCCGATGAGGAGATCGAAGGACGAAAGCTCACGGTTGCGCCGGTCGATGCCGAGGCCCGTGCTGGCGTTGCCCTGCGGATCGAGGTCAACGATCAGGACGCGCTCGCCGATGGCGGCAAGGGCCGTCGCCAGATTGATCGCCGTCGTCGTTTTGCCGACGCCGCCCTTCTGGTTCGCAATGGTGATGATCCGGTTCTTCTCGCCTGTCATGGACGCCGCCAGTCCCTAAGGGTTTCGCGAAAGTTTCGACACTTCGAGCACGATGGAATCCGGCTCGACGATGCTGGCATGTTTTACCAGATCGAATCTCCACCGACCAAGCGCTTTATCGATCTCGCGTTGGTAATCCCGGCCTTTGTGCAGGAAAAATCGCAGATAGTCATTGCGCTCGACCCAGGGGAGACCAAATTCCATGAGAACGTCGAGATCCGCAAGCGCCCGCGCGGAAATGGCATCACAGTGCTCGATCACCCGCGGCGCATCCTCGATTCGTATGGCGTGAACGGAGGCACGCGCGCCCGTTTCAAGGATCGCGGTGCGCAGAAACGCCGCCTTCTTGTTGTTGCTTTCCACGAGATGGACCCATCCATCGCCTTCGCCAGCAAGGAAAATGCCGGTGACGATGCCAGGAAAACCGCCGCCGCTGCCGAGATCCACCCAGGTCCGAGCACCGGGCTGCAGCGCGTAGATTTGTGCGCTGTCGACCACGTGCCGGCTCCAGGTCTCGGCAAGAGTCGAAGGCGCCACCAAGTTGATCGCCTTTGCCCATTTCTGGAAAAGCGCAACAAAAGCGTTGAGCCTGTCCACAGTTTCACGTGAAACATTCATGCCGTGGAGTTCGCGAGGAAGCGTATTCATGCGTGTGCAACCCGGAGCGCCGGATTTGCCGGCAAGCGTTTCAGATAGGCCAGAAGCAGCGTCAAGGCAGCCGGTGTCATGCCATCGACGCGCGCCGCTTGTGCTAGGTTGGCTGGCCGCGCGGCCGTCAGTTTCTGACGAAGCTCGATGGAAAGGCCGGGCAGGGTTCCAAAATCGAAGTCATCCGGGATACGGCGCTCTTCCTCACGACGGGCTTCAGCGATGTCCGTTTCCTGCCGGTTCATATAGACCGCGTAGCCGGCCTCGATCTCGATGGCATCGCGCACCCGTGGCGAGAAGGCGCCAAGCTGCTCCGGCCAGACCGAAACCAGGCGCGCATAATCGATATCAGGATACGCCAGCAGATCATAAGCGCTGCGGCGAACCCCGTCCTGGTTGAGGCGAAGACCATGGACGGCTGCCTCATTGGGGGAAAGCTTGAGGGTCTGCAATGTCTCGCGCGCCGCCTGCATCTCGCCCGACCAATTCTCAAACCGCGATGCGCGCGCAGCTCCCACGAGGCCAAGTTCCAGACCGAGCGGAGTCAAGCGCACATCCGCATTGTCTGCCCGCAGCGACAGCCGGTACTCGGCTCGCGATGTAAACATGCGATAGGGCTCGGTAACGCCGCGCGACGTCAAGTCGTCGAGCATGACGCCGATATAGCTGTCTGTCCGGCTGAAAACATGTCCTTCAACATCCGTCGCCCGGCGCGCCGCATTGAGACCGGCGACGAGCCCCTGAGCCGCAGCTTCCTCGTAGCCGGTCGTTCCGTTGATCTGGCCGGCGAGGAAAAGCCCGGGCTGGCGCTTCACTTCCAATGTCGGCGCCAGCTCACGCGGGTCGACATGGTCATATTCGATGGCATAGCCCGCCTGAAGGATCCGAACAGCTTCGAGCCCCGGAATCGTTCGAATGAAGGCGTCTTGCACATCCGCGGGAAGCGATGTGGAAATGCCATTGGGATAAACCGTATGGTCGTCGAGGCCCTCGGGCTCCAGGAAGATCTGATGGCCGTCACGCTCGCCGAATTTAACGATCTTATCCTCGATGGACGGGCAGTAGCGCGGACCGACACCTTCGATCTGCCCGGAATACATCGCGGACTTGCCGATATTCTCTTCGATGATCCGATGGGTCGCCGGCGTCGTGCGTGTCACGCCGCAATCGATCTGCGGCGTGGTGATGCGATCCGTCATGAACGAGAAGGGGACAGGATCCTCATCCGCAGCCTGCCGCCCGATGGATTGCCAATCGATGGTCCGCCCGTCTAGCCGCGCCGGTGTTCCGGTCTTCAATCGGCCAAGACGAAGGCCAAGGCGCTCGAAAGTTGCCGAGAGGCCCAGCGATGGTTCTTCGCCAACACGGCCAGCGGGAGTCTTTTCGTTGCCGATATGGATAAGGCCACGCAGGAACGTCCCCGTCGTAATGACCACGGCACGACACGCGACGCGCCGACCATCTTTCAGAACAACGGCGGCAATGTTCCCACCATCGATGTCGAGATCGAAGGCGTCTCCTTCAATCACATCGAGATTGGCGATGGTCGCGATTTCGGCCTGCATCGCTTCGCGATACAGCTTTCGGTCCGCCTGCGTGCGCGGTCCGCGAACGGCAGGTCCCTTGCGCCGATTGAGCAAGCGAAACTGAATACCCGCGCGGTCGGCAACGCGCCCCATCAGGCCGTCCAATGCGTCGACTTCACGCACGAGATGACCCTTACCAAGGCCACCAATGGCAGGATTGCAGGACATCACACCAATGGTCACCGCTTTATGGGTCAATAAAGCCGTATCGGCTCCGAATCGAGCTGCGGCAGAGGCGGCTTCGACGCCAGCGTGACCGCCGCCAATCACAACCACATCATAGTTCTTCATGCTCATAGCTCACCTGCCTGTTTCACGTGAAACGTTAGAAATGACTCGTTCCCGTTGCAGTGTTTCACGTGAATCACTTGCCTATGCAAAATTCCGAAAAGATAACGTCGAGAAGATTCTCAACGTCGACACGACCCGTCACACGCCCGAGCGCCTGACCAGCCAATCGCAAATGCTCCGCTTGAATGTCCAAGCCAGCCGTGTCGGCGCTAAGGGCCTGGATCACCTGCTCTCGCGCAGCGGCCAAGTGGAGTGAATGCCGTTCGCGCGTCGGGAGAGACAAAGCACTGCCCGTCTCCAGGTCTGGAAGATACTGGCCGATTCTGTCGAGAAGCGCGGCTATTCCTTCACCGGAGCGCACCGAGATTGTAACATCGATCTCTTCCTGCGTCCAAGCGCTCTCGGCCTTGTCCGCCTTCGTCCGCGTGCGAATAACCGGACCATCATACGATCCGGCAAGTCGGGACCAATCAGGATGCTCCTCATCCGAAAGCAAAAGAACGAGGTCGGCATCCACCATGGAAAGATGGGTTCGGCGAATGCCCTCCTGCTCGACAATATCGGATGTCTCGCGCAGGCCGGCTGTATCGTAAAGACGCACCGCGAAACCCGAGAGATCAAGATCGACATGGAGAATATCGCGCGTCGTACCGGGGACGTCGGTGACAATCGCCACGTCGCGTTTGGCCAGATGATTGAGAAGGCTGGATTTCCCCGCATTGGGTGGACCGGCAATCACGACCTTCAAACCGTCGCGGACAATTTCACCGATACGAGCTTCTGCGAGATGGTTAAAAATCTCTTGCGTCAGACGCTGCATATCGGCCCAGATCGTCGCGGCCACGGATCCAGGCACATCGTCCTCATCCGCAAAGTCGAGTTCCGCTTCGATCATTGCTCGGGCATGCGTCAGCCGTTTCGCCCACGAATCGTATAGGCGCGAAAGTGCCCCCGACGCCTGTTCGGCGGCAAGACGGCGCTGCATCTCCGTCTCAGCCGCAATGAGATCGGCGAGCCCCTCAACCTCGACGAGATCCATACGACCGTTGAGGAAGGCGCGTCGCGAGAATTCACCGGCTTCGGCCTGGCGCAGGCCAGGAATACCGGCAAGCGCGGCGAGCACGGCCTTCACGACAGCCCGGCCACCGTGGATTTGCAGTTCCGCACAATCCTCTCCCGTGAAGGAATGGGGTGCAGGAAAATGGAGGACGAGTCCATCGTCCAGTTTCTCACCGTTGCGGTCCCGAATCGACTGAAGAGAGGCACGACGCGCGGCGGGAATGCGTCCGCACAGTTCCGATAGAGCGACCACGCATCGGGATCCGCTCAGTCGGATAACCGCGACACCCGAGGGGAGGCCGCCACTCGAGAGGGCGAATATCGTGTCCTTGCTGCTCATCATGTTACCGTTACGGATGCGAATCTTTCAATGTCGTTTCGGATTGGAATCGAATCCGGGTCCTCAACGAAAAATGGCCCCGTCTTGCGGCGGGACCATGAAACGTCAGCGCTGTAAGCGGCGACTACGTGTTCATCGACTCGAAGAAATCGCCGTTGTTCTTGGTCTGCTTCAGCTTGTCGATCAGGAACTCGATCGCATCGGTGGTGCCCATTGGGGCGAGGATGCGGCGCAGAACGAAGATCTTCTGAAGATCCTGACGCGGCACGAGCAGGTCTTCCTTACGCGTGCCGGACTTGAGAATATCCATGGCCGGGAAGATGCGCTTGTCGGCCACCTTGCGGTCGAGCACGATTTCCGAATTACCGGTGCCCTTGAACTCTTCGAAGATCACTTCGTCCATGCGGCTGCCGGTGTCGATGAGGGCCGTCGCGATGATGGTGAGCGAGCCGCCTTCCTCGATATTGCGCGCGGCGCCGAAGAAGCGCTTTGGACGCTGCAGGGCGTTGGCATCGACACCACCGGTGAGGACCTTGCCCGACGACGGAACGACGGTGTTGTAGGCGCGGCCGAGGCGGGTGATCGAGTCGAGCAGGATCACGACGTCACGGCCGTGCTCGACAAGGCGCTTGGCCTTCTCGATGACCATTTCGGCAACCTGCACGTGGCGCGTCGCCGGCTCGTCGAAGGTCGAGGAAACGACCTCGCCCTTCACCGAGCGCTGCATGTCCGTCACTTCTTCCGGACGCTCGTCGATCAAGAGAACGATGAGATAACATTCCGGATGGTTGGCGGTGATCGAGTGAGCGATGTTCTGCAGGAGAACCGTCTTACCCGTGCGGGGCGGCGCGACGATGAGTGCGCGCTGGCCCTTGCCGAGCGGGGCGACGAGATCGATGACGCGCGGGGAGAGGTCCTTCGAGGTCGGAATCTCAAGTTCCATCTTGAAGCGCTCGTTGGGATAGAGCGGCGTCAGGTTGTCGAAATGGACCTTGTGACGGATCTTTTCCGGATCGTCGAAATTGATCGTGTTGACCTTCAGGAGCGCGAAATAGCGTTCGCCTTCCTTGGGGCCGCGGATCGGGCCTTCGACCGTATCGCCGGTCTTCAGCGAGAAGCGGCGGATCTGCGAGGGCGAGATGTAGATGTCATCCGGACCCGGCAGGTAGTTCGCATTGGCCGAACGCAGGAAGCCGAAGCCGTCCTGCAACACCTCCACGACGCCTTCGCCGATGATTTCGACATCCTGTGCCGCCAGCATCTTCAGGATGGCAAACATCAGCTCCTGCTTGCGCATCGTGCTCGCGTTCTCGACCTCGAGCGATTCGGCGAAAGCAAGGAGGTCGGTCGGAGTCTTGTTCTTGAGGTCTTGTAGCTTCATTTCGGCCATGAATGGTCCATGCTGGTGGTCGTCGGGATGGAAAAAGGCGTGCGGGTCAGGAAGGAACTGCCGGGGATTGGGTGCAGTTCACTGAACGAATACACATGCCACGAAGATGAGATGCGCGGAAAATAGCGGTTCGCGGCCCGCCTCGCAAGGGGGCGATTCAATTTCGTCCGATTTGTCGCGGCAGGTCAGAAAGGTTTGACGACGACCATGACGACGATGAGGATCATCAGCAGGGCGGGCGCCTCGTTCCAGATGCGCCATTGACGGCCGGTTTTGGTGTTGCGGTCCTCGGCAAAAGCCTTGACGGCCCGGCCGTAATACTGGTGCACGCCGCTCAGCAGCACCACGAAGGCAAGCTTGGCGTGCAGCCAACCGCCCTGGAAACCATAGACCGACCAGGCGAGGTAGAGACCGAGCAACCAGGCAAGCCCCATGGCCGGCTGCATGATGGTTCCGTAGAGCCGCCCTTCCATCACCTTGAAGGTTTCCGACTGGGCGGAACCCGGCGGCGCGTCCGTGTGATAGACGAAGAGGCGCGGCAGATAGAGCAGGCCCGCCATCCAGGAGATGACGGCGACGATGTGCAGCGCCTTGATCCAGAGATAGAGATCATCCGGTGGATAGAGGATCAGGAGACCGGCGATGACAGCGAAGACGGCAAGCGCGATTGCGGCCCGCAACCGCGCGCGGCGGCCTGCGCTCTCGCCTGTCTGCTTCTCGTTCACCGGCTTTCTCCACGCACACGCGCCACAAGCCGCGTGACATTGTCGGGGTCGGCCTGCGGCGTGATGCCATGGCCGAGATTGAAGATCAGGGGACCGTTTCCAAGCACCTGCAGGATGGCGTCGATGCCATCGTCAAGCGCCTTGCCGCCGGCGACCACCCGCATCGGATCGAGATTGCCCTGCACCGGGCCCTCCTTCTGCAAGTCGGCTGCGAAGGATAGCGGCACCGACCAGTCGAGGCCGATGGCATCCGCACGCGTATCCTGGCGATAGGACTTGAGGAGCAGGCCAGCGCCCTTGGCGAAGGCGATGATCCTGGCCTGCGGCCGGCGGCTCTTCACCGAATCGATGATCCGGCGAACCGGACGAACGGCATAGTCGGCGAATTCCTTCTCGCCGAGCACACCCGCCCAGGAATCGAATATCTGGACAGCATCCGCGCCCGCATCGATCTGCGCGACCAGATAATCGGCCGAGAGATCCGCGAGAATATCGAGCAGGCGCGCAAAGGCTTCCGGTTCGCGATAGGCGAAGAGACGCGCGGGCGCCTGGTCCGGCGTGCCATGGCCGGCGATCATATAGGTCGCAACCGTCCAGGGCGCGCCACAGAAGCCGAGCAGCGCCGTTTCCCCCGGCAGGGCTGCACGGATACGTCCAACCGCTTCTATGACCGGCTGGAGGTGATTTGCGACGCCTTCCCCTTCGAGAGCGAGAATACCATCCACGTCGATCGGATCGAGACGCGGTCCATGTCCTTCCTCAAAGCGCACATTCCGCTTCAGCGCATCGGGAATGACGAGGATATCGGAAAACAGGATCGCAGCGTCGAAGCCGTAACGACGGATCGGCTGAAGCGTCACTTCCGTCGCCAGCTCCGGCGAATAACAGAGATCGAGGAAACTTCCCGCCGCCGCGCGCGTCGCGCGATATTCCGGCAGGTACCGTCCGGCCTGGCGCATCAGCCAGAGGGGAGGGGGAGAAACCGTCTTCCCATCCAGGACATCGACGATCTTCCGGTTTTGCGCAGCCACCGCGGGGTTCTCCCAATAATGAAATAATCTCTTTTGAAAAGGTTTCTATTTCTTAGAGTCGGTGACTATCAAGGATTAAATCCTCTCCACAAACTTCCCGCCTGTTGGCCCGCCGGCTGGAAAAGTGGCGCGGCAAAAAGCCATTTTGCGCGAAAAACGAGGAAAACTGGATTCCGTCTTTGGAATCAAAAGGATTCGGACCGGCCTCAGAGCAGCCTTGCTGTGGGTAGCCTGTGGACAAGCGCGACACTTTGCCGTGCCCATGAGTCTTATCCACATCCCCGCGGAATCCGTTTCCCGTCGATCGCCGATTGTGGACAAGTCGGCACTTATCCTCTTGCCAGAGGACAGCGCCCGTTCTTAGCTCACACTTGTCCCGGGCCATCAACAGGGGGCGGAGGATATTGTGGAAAGCACCAAAAACTACTTCCATCTGCACCTGATATCGGACTCGACGGGCGAGACTCTCATCGCTGCGGGCCGGGCTGCTGCGGCACAGTTCCAGTCGTCCCAGGCGCTCGAGCACGTCTATCCGCTGATCCGCAATCGCAAGCAGCTGATGCCTGTGCTCGATGCCATCGACGGTGCACCGGGCATCGTGCTCTATACGATCGTCGACCGGGAACTTTCCGACATCATCGACCAGCGCTGCCGGGAGATGGGCGTACCCTGCGTTTCGGTGCTCGAGCCGGTGATCGATCTTTTCCAGTCCTATCTCGGCGCGCCGTCGCGGCGACGGGTCGGCGCGCAACATGTGATGAATGCTGAATATTTCGCGCGCATCGAGGCGCTGAATTTCACGATGGATCACGACGACGGGCAATTGCCGGCCGATCTGGATGAAGCCGATGTCATTCTCGTCGGCATCAGCCGGACCTCGAAGACGCCGACCAGCATCTATCTTGCCAACCGTGGCATCAAGACAGCCAATGTGCCCATCGTGGTCGGGGTCCCGCTGCCGGAGCGGCTGGCCCACGCGACCAGGCCGCTGATCGTCGGGCTTATCGCCACGACGGATCGCATCGCCCAGGTGCGGCAGAACCGGGTGCTCGGCCAGACGCAGGATTTCCGCGGCGACGACTATATCGACCGCGCGCAGATTTCCGAGGAGCTGAAATATGCCCGCGCCCTCTGCGCCCGCCACAACTGGCCGATCATCGACGTCACCCGCCGCTCGATCGAGGAAACGGCCGCCGCCATCGTTGCTCTTCGCCCGAAGCTCCGCTAACCCGGAAGGGGAATGGAGACCCCTATGACGCCACCGCTGATCCTCGCCTCGCAAAGCCCCTTTCGCCGCATGCTGATGGAGAATGCCGGCCTCGCCTTCACGGCGGAGGCGGCTGCCATCGACGAGCGCGCGGTGGAGGAATATCTGGCCACGGGCAATCCCACGCCGCAGGCCGTCGCCGAAGCGCTCGCCATCGCCAAGGCTGAGGACGTCGCGGCGCGCAATCCCGGCGCGCTGGTCATCGGGTCGGATCAGACCCTGTCGCTCGAAGGACGGGTGTTTCACAAGCCGGCCGATATGGCGGAGGCGAAGCGGCACCTTCAGGCGATGTCGGGTCGCACCCATTCGCTGAACTGTGGCATCGCGCTCGTCCGCGACGGCCAGGTTCTGTGGAGCCATGTTTCCATCGCACATCTGACCATGCGCACCCTTTCGGACGTTTTCATCGACCGGCATCTGGCGCGGGTCGGCCCGCGGATTCTGGCCAGCGTCGGCGCCTACCAGCTGGAGGGGGAGGGCGTGCAGCTTTTCGAGCGGATCGACGGTGACTACTTTACCATCCTCGGCCTGCCGCTGCTTCCGTTGCTGGCTAAACTTCGCGACCTCGGTGCCATCGATGCATGATTCACGTGAAACATTCGCTCGGAATGCCTTCGTCACCGGCTATCCGGTCAAACATTCCCGCTCACCGCTGATCCATGGTCATTGGCTGAAAACGCTTGGCCTGGCCGGATCCTACACGCGGCAGGAAGTGACGCCGAAGGATTTCGCCGGCTTCGTTTCAAGGTTGAAGAGTGGGGAATCCGGCTTCGTAGGGGGCAATGTCACGATCCCGCATAAGGAAACGGCCTTCAAGCTGGCCGACCGGCCGGACATGCTGAGCGAGGAGCTTGGCGCTGCGAACACGCTGTGGATGGAAGATGGCAGGCTCCATGCCACGAACACGGACGGCTACGGTTTCCTGGCCAATCTCGATGCCGCCGCTCCCGGTTGGGACCGGACGGGTCGAGCCGTCATTCTGGGTGCGGGGGGTGCCAGCCGGGCCATCATCCAGGCGGTGCGCGACCGCGGGGTCGGCGAGATCCATGTGGTGAACCGCACGGTCGCCCGTGCGCAGGAACTGGCGGATCGCTTCGGACCGAAGGTGCATGCCCATGCCATGGCCGCGCTGGCCGAAGTCTCGACGGGAGCGGGTCTCTTCGTCAATACGACGTCGCTCGGCATGGATGGTGAGCCGGCACCGGATTTCGATTTCTCGCCACTGGCCGCCGGCGCCATCGTAACGGATATCGTCTATGTGCCGCTCATGACGCCGATCCTCTGTCAGGCGCGGGAACAGGGTTTCGCCACGGTCGATGGTCTCGGCATGCTGCTGCACCAGGCGGTGCCGGGTTTTGAAAAATGGTTCGGCGCGCGCCCGGCCGTCGATGCGGCCTTGCGGCAGTTGATCCTCGCGGACATGGAGACGCATTGATGATCGTGCTCGGCCTTACCGGATCGATCGGAACGGGCAAGTCGACGACCGCGGCGATGTTCCACGACCTCGGCGTACCGGTGCACGATGCCGACGCGACGGTGCACGATCTCTATCGCGGCGAGGCGGTCGCGCCGGTGGCGGAAAAATTCCCCGAGGCGCTGAAGAATGGCGCCATCGACCGCAAGGCCCTGTCGGCGGTCCTTGCGCAATCGCCGGAACGGTTCGGTGAGCTGGAAGCGATCATCCACCCGCTCGTCCGGGCGCGCGAAACTGCCTTTGTCGCGCGGGAACGGAACAATGGCACGCCGCTCGTTCTGCTCGATATTCCGTTGCTCTTCGAGTCGGGCGGTGAGAGCCGGGTAGACAAGGTGGTTGTCGTCACCTGCGACCCGGATACACAGCGCGCGCGGGTGCTCGCCCGGCCGGGCATGACGGAGGAGAAGTTCGCGCTTATCCTGTCGCGGCAGATGCCCGATGCGGAAAAACGCCGCCGCGCCGATTTCATCATCGATACGGGCAGGGGGCTTGAAGCGGCGCGCGAACAGGTGAAAGAGATAACAGGAACATTGACGGGACGGGACGCCTGATGCGCGAGATCATCTTCGATACGGAAACGACCGGCCTCGACAACAAGCTCGACCGCATCATCGAAATCGGTGGCGTGGAACTGGAAAATCATTTCCCGACCGGCCGCACGCTGCATATCTTCGTCAATCCGGGCGACCGCAAGGTTCATCCCGATGCGCTTGCCGTGCACGGCATCACGGACGAGTTCCTGAAGGACAAGCGGCCCTTCGCCGAGGTGGCAGGCGAGATCCTGGAGTTTTTCGGCGACGCCCGCTGGGTGGCGCACAATGCCAACTTCGACATGGGCTTCATCAATGCCGAGTTCGACCGGCTCGGCCTGCCGCCCGTCGCATCCGAGCGGGTGACGGATACGCTGGCGCTCGCCCGCCGCAAGCATCCGATGGGGCCGAACTCTCTCGATGCACTCTGCCGGCGCTACGGCATCGACAATTCGCACCGCACGAAACACGGCGCCTTGCTCGACTCCGAACTGCTCGCCGAAGTCTATATCGAGATGATCGGCGGCCGTCAGGCGGCGCTCGGCCTCGGTAGCGCGGAGGCTGGCCGCAAGACGATCGTCGAGGAGGAGGAGGTCGTCTTGCCGCTTGGCGCGCGGCCACGCTCCCTGGCGCCGCGTCTTTCCGAAGAGGATCGTGCTGCCCATACGGCCATGGTGGCGAAGATCGGCGCCAAGGCGATCTGGGCCAAATTCGGCGCCTGAATCCGGCTCATAAAATAAGGCGCACAAAGAAAATGCCCGGTCACGACGTGCCGGGCATTTTGCTTTTGGAAAGGGCGTCGGCCTTAGTTGGCCTGAACCTTCGCCTTGACCTGCTCTTCGGCCATGCGCTGGGTAAACATCTGCGCGAAGTCGATCGGGTCGATCATCAGCGGCGGGAAGCCGCCGTTGCGGGTGGCGTCGGCGATGATCTGGCGGGCGAAGGGGAAGAGCAGGCGCGGGCACTCGATGAAGAGGACCGGCAGCATGTGCTCCTGCGGGAAGCCCGTGATGCGGAAGACGCCGCCATAGGCGAGTTCGGCATTGAAGAGAACCTTGTCGCCGTCCTTGGCTTCCGCGTTCAGCGAGAGGATGACGTCGAAGTCGTTCTCGGCGAGCGGGTTGGCATTGACGTTGACGCTGATGTTGATCGCCGGTGCCTTGTCGCGGGCCTGCAGCGACCGCGGCGCACCCGGGTTCTCGAAGGAAAAGTCCTTCACATACTGCGCCAAGATGTTGAGCGAGGGGCTCGCGGCGTTGTTCTCGGTTGCTGCGTCGGTCATGCGAAAATCCTCGGGGGCTTTGAAAGTCAGGCCATCTAGCATTTCAGCCGGGGGCTTACAACCCTGACGCCTCAGGGCCGGTCGTCGCGATGGAAGTCGCCCTCGTCAAGATCGATGGTGCGGTCTTGTCGCGTTTCCGGCCGTCCGCCGGGCCGCATGCCGCCGATATCGACCACAACGACATTGCGCATCAGCCGGTTCCAGAGAAAGGCGCGCACGGGCGGAAGAAAGAGGGCAAGGCCGAGTATGTCGGTGAGGAAACCCGGAATGAGCAGCAGGATGCCGGCAATGAGGATCATCGCCGCGTCGAGCAGTTCCTTGCCCGGCGCCCGGCCGGCCTCGCCCGACTGTCGAAGCCGGGTAAGCACGCCGAAGCCCTGGATGCGCATCAGAACGATGCCGGCAACCGCCGAAAGCACCACCAGCGATAGCGTCGGAAAGAGGCCGATCCGTCGGCCGACCAGGATGAAGCAGGCGATCTCCGCCAGCGGCAAGAGAAGAATGAGGAAGGGAAGAAGACGTCTGAACATGGTTTTCAATGTCGCATAGATTCGCCGGAGCCGATACGGCCAAGCCGTGCGGCGCGTATCTTCGCCGCATTCACGTCATCGCCATTTGAATGATCCGTCGTTGCGGACTATATGGAATGGAACAAAAATCAGAAACCGCAGCGGATCGATAATGGGCTCATTCGACTTTGTAACGCTTTTCTTCCTCGTAGCTGCGGTGGTCATCTTCCTGCAATTGCGCAGCGTGCTTGGCCGGCGCACCGGAAGCGAGCGCCCGCCGTTCGACCCTTACTCCAAGCGCGAGAGCGCCGCCGAGGCTGATTCGGCCGACCGCGGCAAGGTCGTGACGCTGCCGCGCCGCGACGGCACGGAGGAGGACGAAAGCCCCTATGCGTCGATCGACAGCTTCGCCGCTCCCGGCACGCCGTTGAACGAGCAGCTCCGCGCGGTCGCCAAGGCCGACCCGTCCTTCACGCCGAAGGAATTCGTGGGCGGCGCCCGCATGGCCTATGAGATGATCGTCGTCGCCTTCGCCGATGGCGACCGCAAGGCGCTGAAGAACCTTCTGTCGCGCGAAGTCTACGAGGGCTTCGACGCCGCCATTTCCGAACGCGAGAACAAGGGCGAGGTCGTGCGCTCCAGCTTCGTCGGCATCGAGAAGGCCGATATCGTCAGCGCCGAAGTCAAGGACAGCGAAGCCAACGTGACGCTGCGCATCGTCAGCCAGCTGATCTCCGCCACCTATGACAAGGCCGGCGCGCTGGTCGAGGGCGACGCGGATACGGTCGCCGAGGTCAACGATCTCTGGACCTTCGCCCGCGACACCCGTTCGCGCGATCCGAACTGGAAGCTGATCGCCACCGAATCGGAAGGCTGAGCGAGGCCCTGTCATGGATTACCGTCTGGTTCCGGCCCGGTTTTCGGCGCTTCCCGGCTGGGACGAGGACGATCCGACAGCCCTGATGGCGGCCATGGGCCGCTGTCGTGCGCATATCCGCTCCGTCAAACCCTACAAGACCGGCTCGCTTGGTATCACTGCCGGCGAGCTTCTGGCGCTTCTGGATGCGGCGGATGCGCAAAAGCCGCAGGGCGCGGCCGCCGTGCGCGCCTTTTTCGAGGCCGAGTGTGTGCCGTTCCGGATCGAGAAGGCCGACGGTTCCGCCGGCTTCGTCACCGCCTTCTACGAGCCGGAAGTCGCCGTCAAAGCCGAGGCCGACGCGGACTATCGCTATCCCTTCTATCGCCGGCCCGACGATCTCGTGGATATCGATGAGGACAACCGGCCGGAGGGCTTTCCGCAAGGCTATGCCTTCGGCCGCCTGAAAGATGGCGCCATCATCGAATATCCCGATCGCGGCGAGATCGAGCGCGGTCATCTCGCCGGCCAGGGCCTTGAAATCGCCTATGCCCGCTCGAAGGTCGACGTCTTCTTCGCCCATGTGCAAGGCGCCGCGCGGCTCGTCTATCCCGATGGATCGGTCAGGCGCGTAACCTATGCCGGAAAATCCGGCCATCCCTTTTCCGCCATCGGCAAGCTCCTGATCGATCGCGGCGAGATCGATGCTGCGACCGTCTCCATGGGATCGATCCGCGACTGGCTGGCGCGGCATGAGGGTGAGGTCGACGCGGTGCTTTGGCACAATCGCTCCTTCATCTTCTTCAAGGAAGCGGCGGTGGACGATGCCGGTCTCGGCCCCATTGCCGCCGCCAAGGTGCCGCTCGTCGCCGGCCGCTCGCTGGCGGTAGACCGGATGATCCACACCTTCGGCCTGCCCTTCTTCATCTCCAGCGACAGCCTGACCCATATGGATGGCGGAAAACCCTTCCGCCGGTTGATGCTGGCGCTCGATACGGGAACGGCCATCGTCGGCCCGGCGCGCGGCGATATCTTCACGGGCTCGGGCGACGCGGCGGGCGCGCTGGCGGGCCATGTACGCAATGCCGCGACCTTCCATATCCTCGTTCCCAAGGCGGCGGCGGAGCGCTACCTCCATGCCGAAGGATAAGACGCTCTCCAGCGAAGACCGCATCCTCTGGGGCAAGGTGGCGCGCAGCACGCGCGCCCTGCCCGGCAGGCTAGACGCCCTGACGGAATTCGAGGTCGCCTTCGCGGAAAAGATCGAGGAGGCGAGGGCCCCCGAGCCGCAGCCGAAAAAGCCGAAGGCGGGCATGGCCGCCGAGGAGGGCATCACGCTCACCATCGGCCGCGGCAAGGAGGCTGCTCGCCATCATCCGCTGGAGCGCCCGGTCAAGCGCAAGATCGCCAAGGGACGTCTGGCGCTCGAAGCCCGCATCGACCTGCACGGCATGATCCAGAGCGAGGCGCACGGCTTCCTGCTCGGTTTCCTTATCAAGGCGCATGAGCGGGGCCTGCGCCATGTGCTGGTCATCACCGGCAAGGGCACGTCGCTCGGCAGCGACGGGGCGCTCAAGCGTGCGGTGCCGCTGTGGTTCTCGCTGCCGGAATTCCGGCCGCTGATCTCGTCCTACGAACCGGCGGCGCGCAACCATGGCGGCGAGGGCGCTCTTTACGTCCGGCTTGCCCGCCTGCCCGGGGAAAAGCGATGACGACGCCCTTCGGCAAGGCGGTGCGGCATCTGCGCGACCGCAAGGGCGTTTCGCAGAAGGACATGGCGGTGGCGCTTGGTGTCAGTCCGGCCTATCTTTCCGCGCTGGAGCACGGCAAGCGCGGCATGCCGAGCTTCGATTTCCTCCAGCGCGTTGCCGGCTATTTCAACGTCATCTGGGACGAGGCGGAAGAACTTTTCCGCATCGCGGAGATTTCCGACCCACGCATCACGGTCGATACGTCGGGCCTGCCACCGGAATATACGGCCTTCGCCAACCGTCTTTCGGCCGAAATCCGCAACCTGCCGCCCGAGACGGTGCGCCGGCTTGCCGGCATTCTCGAAAAAGCATGCAATAACCGGGTAAAATCCGGTTGATCCCCTGATTTCTGCCGTGTTTGCAGGCTCTTTGGTTTGGAACTTCAGGGCAAAATCCCTATATTCTAGGAACCCGGAAAGCCGTGATTCGCCCCGCTTTCCCGCCTGCCGCGAAAACTCTGGAAAGACTTTTGAATGACTGACACACCCGAGACCGAAAACGGCCCGGCCGAGTATGGCGCAGATTCGATCAAGGTCCTCAAGGGGCTCGACGCCGTGCGCAAGCGCCCCGGCATGTATATCGGCGACACCGATGACGGTTCGGGCCTGCACCACATGGTCTACGAAGTCGTCGACAACGCGATCGACGAGGCGCTGGCGGGTCATGCGGATATCGTGACGGTCACGCTCAATGCCGAAGGTTCCGTCACGGTGACGGACAACGGCCGCGGCATCCCGACCGACATCCACAAGGAAGAAGGCGTTTCGGCGGCCGAGGTCATCATGACCCAGCTTCATGCCGGCGGCAAATTCGACCAGAACTCCTACAAGGTCTCGGGCGGTCTGCACGGGGTCGGCGTTTCGGTGGTGAACGCGCTTTCCGTTAAGCTGAAGCTGAAGATCCGCCGCGGCGGCAAGATCCACGAGATGAGCTTTACCCACGGCGTTGCCGATGGCCCGCTCGCCGTGACAGGCGAATGCGGCGGGGAGACCGGTACGGAAGTCACCTTCCTGCCCTCGTCCGAAACCTTCTCCAATGTCGAATTCGTCTATTCGACTCTGGAACACCGTCTGCGCGAACTCGCTTTCCTCAATTCCGGCGTGCGCATCCTGCTCACCGACCGCCGCCATTCGGACGTCAAGCAGGACGAGTTGATGTATGAGGGCGGCCTTGAAGCCTTCGTTTCCTATCTCGACCGCGCCAAGAAGGCAGTGCTCGGAAAGCCGATCGCCATCCGCGGCGAGAAGGATGGCATTACTGTCGAAGTCGCCATGTGGTGGAACGACAGCTACCATGAGAACGTGCTCTGCTTCACCAACAACATCCCGCAGCGCGACGGCGGCACGCACATGGCCGGCTTCCGCGGCGCGCTGACCCGGCAGGTCGTTTCCTATGCCGAAAGCTCCAGCGTGATGAAGAAGGAGAAGGTCTCGCTGATCGGCGACGACTGCCGCGAAGGTCTGACCGCCGTTCTCTCGGTCAAGGTTCCCGACCCGAAATTCTCCTCGCAGACCAAGGACAAGCTGGTTTCCTCGGAAGTGCGGCCGGTCGTCGAAAGCCTTGTCAACGAGGCGCTGAGCACCTGGATGGAAGAGCATCCGTCTGAAGCGAGGATCCTTATCGAAAAGGTCGTCGAGGCCGCTCGCGCCCGCGACGCCGCGCGCAAGGCGCGCGAGTTCACGCGCCGCAAGGGCGCCCTCGACATCTCCTCGCTGCCCGGCAAGCTGGCCGATTGCTCCGAGCGTGACCCGGCAAAATCCGAAGTCTTCCTCGTCGAGGGCGATTCGGCCGGCGGCTCGGCCAAGCAGGGCCGTTCGCGTGAGAACCAGGCGATCCTGCCGCTCCGCGGCAAGATCCTCAACGTCGAGCGCGCACGCTTCGACAAGATGCTGTCCAGCCAGGAAATCGGCACGCTGATCACCGCGCTCGGCACCTCGATCAAGGACGAGTTCAACGCCGACAAGCTGCGCTACCACAAGATCATCATCATGACGGATGCCGACGTCGATGGCGCCCACATCCGAACCCTGCTGCTCACCTTCTTCTTCCGCCAGATGCCGGAACTGATCGAACGCGGCCATCTCTATATCGCCCAGCCGCCGCTCTATAAGGTGGCACGCGGCAAATCGAGCCAGTACCTGAAGAACGAGAAGGCGCTGGAAGATTACCTCATTGACTCTGGCCTCGACGATACGGCGCTGGAAATGAGCTCCGGCGAGGTGCGCCTCGGGCAGGATATTCTCGAACTGATCCAGGATGCCCTGCGCCTGCGCACGCTGCTCGACGGCCTGCACTCGCGCTACAACCGCTCCATCGTCGAGCAGGCGGCCATTGCCGGCGCGCTCAACCTCGAGCTCAGCCATGACCGGGATGCCTACGCGGCGAAGGCTGTGGAAGTTGCCCGCCGTCTCGACCTCATCGCGGAGGAAATGGAACGCGGCTGGGAAGGTTCGGTGGCGACGGACGGCGGCCTGCGCTTCGAGCGCATGGTGCGCGGCGTCAAGGAGTTCGCCCATATCGACATGGCGCTGATCGGTTCGTCCGATGCCCGCCATATCGACCAGCTCTCCGCCCGCCTCAGGGAAACCTATGCGGTGCCGCCGGTGCTGCGCCGCAAGGACGGCCGGACCGAGATCACCGGCCCGCGCGCCCTGCTCGATGCCGTCTTCGCCGCCGGCCGCAAGGGTCTTTCCATGCAGCGCTACAAGGGCCTCGGTGAAATGAACGCCGAGCAGCTTTGGGAAACCACGCTCGACCCGAACGTACGCTCGCTGCTGCAGGTGAGGGTCACGGATGCAACGGATGCCGACGGCCTCTTTGCCCGCCTGATGGGCGACGAGGTGGAGCCCCGCCGCGACTTCATCCAGGAAAACGCGCTCAGCGTCGCCAACCTCGACATCTGATGAGAAAGCCGCCGAAAGGCGGCTTTTCTTTTGGTGGATCGGCCCCTCTGCCCGGTGCTGTCATCCTTGTGTTCTATCAAGGACCGACAGGGAGCTGGGAGGAGGGGCGAGCCCAATTCAGGCCGTAAACCGTCCCTCGGAAATGAATTCCGCCAGCGGTTTGCGCGTGCTCGGCACTTCGCGCTTCATCAGGTCTTCCGGCAGGGTCTCCTTGGGTGCGATCTTGCCGATGGCGACGGCGGCCTCGACACGAAAGCCGTCGGGAATGCCGAGCACGTCCATGGCCTTGGCGCGGTCGATGCCGCCCATGCCGTGGGCATGATAGCCGGCGCGGGTCGTCTGAAGGGCGAGATAGGCCCAGGCCGCGCCCGTATCGAAGGCGTGGGTATAGGCCGGCCGCATCTCGCCGTCGGCGTTCTTGCGATGGGTCTGCGAAACGACGACGGCAAGAACGGACGCCTTGTCGGCCCAGCGGCGGTTGCCCTCGTCCAGCGTGTTGTAGATCCGGTCGAAGGCCTCGGTGCCGCGGTGTCCATAGATGAAACGCCAGGGCTGGCCATTGGCGGCGGATGGCGCCCAGCGGGCGGCCTCGAACAGCGACAGCAGCGTGGCCTGTGGCATCGCTTCGCCGGTGAAGGCGCGCGGCGACCAGCGGTCGAGGAAGATGGGGTCGATGGCGTGGTCCGCGGTGCGGCCGGTGGGATGGGTCATGGGTAGCCTCGATGTCAGAACGTGCGCGGCGACCTTAGACCCGCCACCCGCCGCCGCGAAGCGGTAAAATCACGCCTCTATCGCATTGTCGAACGGGTGGCGGACGCAATATAACGCTTGCGACACGACGTCATGACGTCTGACGGCATCGCGAAAATGGGAGATATCGATGAGCCTCAAAGATCCGAGCCTGCTTCGCCAGGCAGCCCTTGTCGGCCAGCGCTGGATTGAAGCGGATGGCAGCGGCATAGCGGTGA
>NZ_JBBEYH010000025.1:0-81298 GCF_050172695.1 Shinella sp. G-2
AGTAAGCGTTACGCCGACTGACCTCCCCGAAGGCCCGGATGTCCCCTGCATCCGGGTCTTTCGTTTGTGCGGAGCCCTGTGGATGGATCCTGGGCTCAATACCCCGCGCTGCGGTCCACCAGATGCTCCAGCGGCTTGCCGCTTTCCAGCCGTTCGATCTGACGGGAGACGTGGCGGAAAAGGGCCGCGACATCGGAGGCGGCGGAGGCGTGGGGGGTCATGAAGACCTTGTCCATCGACCAGAACGGGCTTTCGAGCGGCAGGGGTTCCTGCTGGAAGACGTCGATCGAGGCGCCGCGGAGCGTGCCGTCGTTGAGCGATGCGACGACGTCGGCCTCGACCTGGCTGCCGCCGCGACCGGCATTGATGAAGACAGGCGCGCCGAACGGACCCTTCCGGCTGAGCCGCGTGAAGAGGCCGGTATTGTAGATGTTCCGCGTATCCGGCGTCAGCGGCAGCAGGCCGACGAGGAAATCGGTGCGGGCGAGGAAGGCGTCGAGACCGGCATCGTCATAGGTCTCGAAACCTTCGACCCTGCGGCCGCTCTTCGACCAGCCGATGACGTTGAAGCCAAGCGTCTTCAGCTTCTTCGCCGAATCCTGCCCGAGCACGCCGAAGCCCATGATGCCGACGGTGATTTCCTTCGCCTCGGGCTGGACGAGTTCACGCCAGACGCGCCTTTCGCGCTGCGCCTCATAGGTCTGGTGCTGGCGCAGATGCAGGAGGCACTGCATGACGACCCATTCGCTCATGCGGGTCGTCAGCGTATCGTCGACGAAGCGGACAAGCGGCACGTCCGGCAGGCCAGGCAGCGTTACGACGTGATCGACGCCCGCGCCGCCGGAGAAGACGACCTTTAGGTCCTTCGCCCGCGAGAAGAGGTCGGCGCCCGGCTTCCAGACCACGGCATAGTCGATGCCCGAGAGATCGCGGTTGCGGTTTGCGGGATGCAGGAGGTTGATCACCTCACGATCCGGAAAAGCGCCCTTGAGCGCGGCGGCGACCTGCTCCTGATCGAATTTCAGATCGATGATGACCGGGCTTTTCGTCGACATGCTGCTTCCTGCTGCTACTGGCTGATCGTCTCGATGCGGACGGCTTCGAGATTGAAGGCGGCGGCCATCAGGGCCTTGGTATAGGCCTCGCCCGGTCGCTCGATGATGTCCTTCGCACGCCCCTTCTCCACCACGCGCCCGCCGCGCATGACGATGATGTCGTTGGCAAGCGCGCGCACGACCTTGAGATCGTGGCTGATGAAGAGATAGGCGAGATTGTGCCTGGCCTGCAGGTCGCGCAGCAGTTCGACCACCTGCGCCTGCACGCTCATGTCGAGCGCCGAGGTCGGCTCGTCCAGCATGACGAATTCGGGCTTCAGCACCATGGCGCGGGCAATGGCGATGCGCTGGCGCTGGCCGCCGGAGAATTCATGCGGGTAGCGCCAGCGGGTCGCAGGGTCGAGACCCGTTTCCTCCAGCGCAGCGGCGACGCGGTGGTCGCGCTCGGCGTCGGAAAGGGAAGGCTCGTGGATCTTCAGGCCTTCCGCCACGATATCGGCAACCGACATGCGCGGCGAGAGCGAACCGTAGGGATCCTGGAAGACGATCTGCATGCGCCGGCGCAGCGGCCGCATCTCGGCAAAGGTGCGGTTGGCGATATCCTGCCCGACGAAGGCGATGCGGCCTCTCGACGCGATGAGCCGCGTCAGCGCGAGGCCGAGCGTCGTCTTGCCGGAGCCTGATTCGCCGACGACGCCGAGCGTGTGGCCGGCGCGCAGTTTCAGGTCGATGCCGTCGACAGCCTTCACATGATCGACCACGCGACGCAGGAACCCGGCCTTGATCGGGAACCAGACTTTTACGTCCTCCGCCTCCACCACGACGGGTTGGCTGTCATCGGCCGGGCGCGGCTCGCCCCGCGGCTCGGAGGCGAGCAGGTGGCGCGTATAGGCATGCTGCGGATTGGAGAAGATCTCCTCGACCGGGCCGGTCTCGACGATCTTGCCCTTGGTCATCACGCAGACCCGATCGGCGAATTTGCGCACGATGCCGAGGTCGTGGGTGATGAAGAGCATGGACATGCCGTGCTCTTCCTTGAGGTTTTTCAGCAGTTCCAGAATTTGGGCCTGCACGGTGACGTCGAGCGCGGTCGTCGGCTCGTCGGCGATCAGCAGTTCCGGGCGGTTGGCGAGCGCCATGGCGATCATGACACGCTGGCGCTGGCCGCCCGACAGCTCGTGCGGATAGGCGGAGAGGCGCTTTTCCGGCTCGCGGATACCGACCTGATTGAGCAGTTCGAGGGTTTTCGCGCGGGCGGCGGGACCTTCGATATCCTGGTGCAGCTTCAGGATCTCGCCGATCTGCCGCTCGATGGAATGCAGCGGATTGAGCGAGGTCATCGGCTCCTGGAAGATCATGGTGATGTCGTTGCCGCGCACGTTGCGCAGCTCCGCATCCGAGGCCTTCAGGAGGTCCCTGCCGTTGAAGCGGATTTCGCCCGAGGGATGACTTGCGGCGGGATAGGGCAGCAGCTTCAGGATCGAATTCGCCGTCACCGACTTGCCGGAGCCGGATTCGCCGACAAGCGCGACGACCTCGCCGCGCCTGATCTCGAAGGACACCCGGTCGACGGCAAGCGACGTGTTGCCGCCCTGGTGGAAGGCCACCGACAGGTCGCGGACGGAGAGGATGGTTTCGGGAGCGCTCACCGGAAGGTCTTCCTCGGATCGAAGGCGTCGCGCGTCGCTTCGCCGACGAAGATCAGCAGCGACAGCATGACGGACATGACGATGAAGGCGGTGAGGCCGAGCCACGGCGCCTGAAGGTTCTCCTTGCCCTGCGCGATCAGTTCACCGAGCGAGGGCGAACCCGGCGGCATGCCGAAGCCCAGGAAGTCGAGCGAGGTGAGCGTGGTGATCGAGCCCGACAGGATGAAGGGCAGGAAGGTCAGGGTCGCGACCATCGCGTTCGGCAGCAGGTGCCGCGCCATGATCGTCGCATTGCCGACGCCGAGCGCGCGCGCCGCCCGGACATATTCGAAATTGCGGGCGCGCAGGAACTCGGCGCGCACCACGCCGACGAAACCGACCCAGGAGAAGAGCAGCATGATGCCCAAGAGGATCCAGAAGCCCGGCGGCAGGATCGCGGCGATGATGAGCAGGATGTAGAGCACCGGCATCGAGGACCAGATCTCGATGAAGCGTTGCATCAGAAGGTCGGTCCAGCCGCCAAAATAACCCTGCACCGCGCCGGCCGTCACGCCGACCACCGCCGAGCAGATCGTCAGCGCGAGGCCGAAGAGCACCGAGATGCGGAAGCCGTAGATGGCGCGGGCGAACACGTCGCGCGCCTGGTCGTCGGTGCCGAGCCAGTTGAGATTGCTGAGATTGCAGTTCACGTCCGCGGCACCGTTCGGATAGCCGGCGCAGCGCTCTTCCTTCGACATCAGCCAGAAGGGCGCGGTGGGCGCGGAATGCGGAATATTGGAATTGGCGGTGCTGTAGGAATAGCGGATTGGCGGCCAGATCATCCAGCCGTTCGCCTCGATCTCCTCGGTGATGAAGTCGGAGCGGTAGTCCGTCTCGGCGAGGAAGCCGCCGAACTTCTCCTCAGGATAATCGACGACGACGGGGAAGAGCAGTTCGCCCTTGTAGGAGGCAAGGATCGGGCGGTCGTTGGCGATGAACTCGGCGAAGAGGCTGAGCACGAAGATGACGAGGAAGATCCAGAGCGACCAGTAGCCGCGCCGGTTCGCCCGGAAATTCTCCCAGCGCCGCTTGTTGGTCGGCGAGAGCAGGCCCTTCTTCGGCGGGGCGACGGGAGCCGTGTTGGTGACAGCGCTCATCACACGTCCCTCCGCTCGAAATCGATGCGCGGATCGACCCAGGTGTAGATGAGGTCGGAGATGAGGGAGACCACGAGGCCCATCAGCGAGAAGATGAAGAGCGTGGCGAAGACGATGGGATAGTCGCGCCGGACAATGGAATCGTAGCCGAGGCGGCCGAGGCCATCGAGCGAGAAGATATATTCGATCAGCAGCGAGCCGGTGAAGAAGGCCGAGATGAAGGCGCCGGGGAAGCCGGCGATGATGATCAGCATGGCATTGCGGAAGACGTGGCCGTAGAGCACCTGGTTCTCGCTGAGGCCCTTGGCGCGGGCCGTCGTGACATATTGCTTCTTGATCTCGTCGATGAAGGAGTTCTTCGTCAGCAGCGTCGTCGTGGCGAAGGCGGACAGCAGCAGCGTGATCAGCGGCAGCGTCATGTGCCACATGTAGTCGAGCGGCTTCTGCCACCAGGCGAGGCTGTCGAAATTGTCCGAGACGATGCCGCGCAGCGGGAACCAGTCGAGGAAGGATCCGCCGGCGAAAAGAACGATCAGCAGGATGCCGAAGAGGAAGCTCGGCACGGCATAGCCGATGATGATGATGCCGGAGGTCCAGACGTCGAAGGCCGAGCCGTCCTTCACCGCCTTCTTGATGCCGAGCGGAATGGAGATGGCATAGGAGAAGATGAGGATCCAGACGCCGAGCGAGATGGAAACCGGCATCTTCTGGGCGATGAGATCGACCACGGAAATGTTGCGGAAGAAGCTCTCGCCGAAATCGAAGCGGATGTAATCCCACATCATCGTGAAGAAGCGCTCGAGCGGCGGCTTGTCGAAGCCGAACTGCTTTTCCAGCTTGGCGATGAATTCGGGATCGAGGCCGCGTGCGCCGCGATAGGCGCTGTCCTGGCTGACCTCCTGCATCATGTCGCTGCCGCCGGACAGGCGATCGCCGCCGCCCTGGTTCGTCAGGTCGGCGATGACCTGCTCGACCGGGCCGCCCGGCGCGAACTGCACGATCGCGAACGAGATCGCCATGATGCCGAAGATCGTCGGGATCATCAGCAAAATACGGCGCAGGATATAGGCGCCCATCAGCGTTCACCCGCCTTGATAGCATGCGTGGATGTCCAGCCGGTCAAGCCCAACCCTTCCATTCTGCCGCCGCCTGCCGCGCCGGTGATTCGTTCCCGCTATATGGAGCCGAGGACGCCGGGCGGCGCAAGCCCCGGCTCATTTTGCGGCGTTTTTGGACCACCAGACATCGGGGAAACCGAGGCCGTAATAGGGCAATTCCTGCGGCCGGGCGAGGCTGTTCCAGTAGGCGATGCGCTGGGCCCTGGAATAGAAGAGCGGGATCACATACTGGTGGGCGAGCAGCACGCGGTCGAGCGCATGGGTGGTCGCGACCAGTTCCTCGCGGTTCGGCGCGAAGATGACCCTGCGGATCAGTTCGTCGATCGCGGGGTCGGCGATGCCGGCATAGTTCTTGGAGCCGGGCTGGTTGACGGAAGCCGAGCCCCAATAGTCGATCTGCTCGTTGCCGGGCACGAGCGACTGCGCCCAGATGCCGTAGATCATGTCGTAGTCGAAACTGCGGACGCGGTTGGTGTACTGCGAGGCGTCGACCGTGCGGATGCGCGCGTCGATGCCGATCTTCTTGGCGCTGTTGATGAAGGGCGTGACCGTGCGCTCGAAGGACGGATTGGACAGGAGCAGCTCGAAACCGAAGGGTTCGCCCGTCTTGGCATTGACGAGTTTGTTGCCCTTCAGAACATAGCCCGCTTCCTTGAAGAGGCCGAGCGCCTTGCGCAGGTTCTCGCGCACCTTCTGCGGCTCGCCGCCCACCGGGTTGGTATAGGTGGTGGTGAAGACGGAAGGCGGAACCTTGTCCTTCAGCTCCTCCAGGATTTCCTTCTCGCGGCCCTCCGGCAGACCGGAAGAGGCAAGCTCCGTACCCCAGAAATAACTGTCGACGCGCGTATAGGCATTATAGGCAAGGTTGCGGTTGAGGTCCTCGAAATCGAAGGTGTAGTTCAGCGCCTCGCGGACCTTCTGGTCCTTGAACTTGTCCCGGCGCAGGTTCGGCACGAAGGCCTGCATGATGCCGGCGGCGCGCAGCGGGTTCTCGATCTCCTCGCGCACCACCCGGCCATCCTTCATGGCCGGGAAGTCATAGGCCGTCGCCCAGTGGCTGGCGCTGTTGTCCTGGAAGAAATGCACATTGCCGGCGCGGAAGTCTTCGAACTCCACATTCTTGTCGCCGTAATAGCTGTAGGTGATCGTGCTGAAATTGTACTGGCCGACATTCACGTTGAGGTCCTTGCCCCAATAGTCGTCGCGCCGCTCGAAGCGCACCGAACCGCCGGCCTGGAAGGACGCGATCTTGTACGGGCCGGAGCCCATGACCGGCTCCAGCGTCGTGCGGGCGATATCCCGCTTCTTGCCCTTGGCGTCCGTGCCCTCCCACCAGTGCTTGGGCAGGATCGGGAACTGGCCGAGGATGTTCGGCAGTTCGCGGTTGTTCTTCTCGTCGAAGCGGAAGGTCACGTCGCGCTCGCCGGTCTTTTCCGCCGAGACGACATGCTTGTAGTAATTGGCATAGAGCGGATTGTGCTCCTTGGCCTTCTCGAAGGAGAAGACCACGTCTTCCGGCGTCACGGGCTGGCCATCCGCCCACTTGGCTTGCGCACGCAGGCGGAAGGTCGTGGTGGAGATGTCGTCCGGGTAGGAAACCCCCTCGGCGAGCAGGCCGTAGGACGCGGTGATCTCGTCCTCGGCGTTCTTCAGCAGCGTATCGTAGACGAGCGAGGAGACGCCGGTCGCCACTTCCCCCTTGGCTAGGATGGGATTGAACGTGTCGTAGGTACCGGTATTGGACAGTTTCAGCTCGCCCCCCTTGGGGGCATCCGGATTGACGTAGCCGAACCGGTCGAAACCATCGGGATGCTTCAGGTCGCCGATGGTGGAAATGCCGATGCGCCAGGTCTGGTTTGCCGCGTCTTCGGCCCGCACGCTGCCGGCAACCGCCAGCGAAAGCGCCAGAACGGCGGTGAACCCATATCTCCCGAAGGCAGCCTGCATGCCCATTCCCTTTCCTATTGCGTGCCGAAGCATGGCGCAAAGAATAGGCAAAATCCGGGCAATTGACAGGCCTGCCATCAAAGCGGCCGTTTTTGCCCCGCCTATTGCGGCCGACGATTCATCTCCGCGAAAGGATGATCCTTTAACCTTTCGCAACGATTGCGACTTTCGAGACCGAACCATGCCTGCGCATTCCTTCTTTTCCCGCCTTGTCACCTGCCTTGCCGCCGCCGGCCTTGCGCTGACCGCGCTCGCCTCGCCGCTTGCGGCCGAAGAGCGACCGGCCAAGGAACTCTTCGGCGCCAAGCGCCTGCCGGCCAGGATGGCGACCGCCTCCTACGGCTCCTACGCCAAGGGCTGCATCGCCGGCGCCGTGGCGATTCCGACGGACGGCCCGGCCTGGCAGGCAATGCGGCTGTCGCGCAACCGGCGCTGGGGCCATCCGCAGATGATCGCGCTGCTGGAACAGTTCTCGCAGGACGCACAGCAGCTCGGCTGGCCCGGGCTGCTGCTCGGCGACATCTCTCAGCCGCGCGGCGGGCCGATGCTCTCGGGTCATGCCTCGCACCAGGTCGGCCTCGACGCCGACATCTGGTTCACGCCGATGCCGGATCATCGCATGTCCGCGCAGGAACGCGAAAAGCTGCCCTTCACCTCCATGCTCGACAAGAGCAAGTTCCTCACGGTCGATTCGCGCCGCTGGACCTCCACCCATGCCCGCCTCGTGATGAAGGCGGCAAGCTATCCGCAGGTCGAGCGCGTCTTCGTCAATCCGGCGATCAAGAGGAAACTCTGCGAGACCTGGCAGGGCGACCGGTCGCTGCTCGGCAAGGTGCGGCCGATCTACGGCCATGACGAGCACTTCCACATCCGCATCAAGTGCCCGCAGGGCGCGGCGGGCTGCAAGCCGCAGGCGAAGGTGCCGGCCGGCGACGGCTGCGATGCGTCTCTTGCCTGGTGGTTCACCAAGGAACCTTGGGAAAAGCCCAAGCCCAAGCCGGATGCCAAGCCGGTCAAGCCGCGCTACGTGATGCTCTCCGACCTGCCCAAGGCCTGCGGCACGGTGCTTGCCAGCGCTTCGCCGTCCTCGGAGCAGGAGATGACCTATCAGGGCAACGGCGGCGCCTCCTCAGCGCTTGCCTTCTCGGACGGGGACGGGGCGACGACAAGCGCGGCTGGAACGATCGAATCGGTGATCGCCGCCGATACGATGCTGCCGGCGCTCATCCCGATCCCGATTCCCCGGCCGCTCCACTAGGATGCCCGCAAGGCGTTTGCGCGCGAGCCCCGCGACCGCGGGGCTTTTCAAGGCGCCACCGCTTTTGTATAAGGCGTTCAAATCGATTTAATTCCTGCAGGGAACGCCTATGTCGCGCCAGAAATGCATTGCGCTCATCGCGCATGACGAGAAGAAGGACGACATGGCGGCCTTTGCCGCCCAGTACGAAAAGGTTCTGGCAACGGCGAAGATCGTCGCGACCGGCACGACGGGCGGCCGGGTTCTCGATGCTTGCCCCGACCTCGACGTCACCCGCCTCAAGAGCGGCCCGCTCGGTGGCGACCAGCAGATCGGCGCGCTGATCGCGACCGGCGAGGTCGACCTCCTCATCTTCTTCGTCGATCCGCTCACCCCCATGCCGCATGACGTGGACGTGAAGGCGCTGATGCGGCTCGCCATCGTCTACGACATTCCGATGGCGCTGAACCGGGCGACGGCGGAACGCCTGCTCGACTTCGCCGCCGATTGACGGCAACCTTCACCGCAGGTAGCGAAAGCGAACCATCCACGCGAACGAACGGGACAGCTTGATGGCACGGCCGGGCGACAACGACACGAACCTCCCCTTCCCCATCCTCGTCGGCGATATCGGCGGCACCAATGCGCGCTTCGCGCTGCTGGTGGATGCCTTCGCCGAGCCGAAACAGTTCCCCATCGTCCAGACCGCCGATTTCCCGAATATCGACGACGCGCTGCAGCAGTGCATCCTCGACAGGAGCTCGGTGCAGCCGCGCTCGGCGATCCTGGCGCTTGCCGGCCCCATCGAGGGCGACGAGGTGCCGCTGACCAATTGCCCCTGGGTGGTGCGTCCGCGCGACATGATCGCCAATCTCGGCTTCGAGGACGTGCTGCTCGTCAACGACTTCGAGGCGCAGGCGCTGGCCGTCGCCTCGCTCGATGAGGGCGACCGTGAAAAGATCGGCCCCGGCACCGAGCGCCACGCCGCCTCGCGCGCCGTGCTCGGCCCCGGCACCGGCCTCGGCGTCGCCGGCCTCGTCTACGCCCGCCAGAGCTGGATTCCGGTTCCGGGCGAAGGCGGCCATATCGACGTCGGCCCGCGCAGCGAGCGCGACTACCAGATCTGGCCTTTCCTCGAGCCGATCGAAGGCCGCATTTCCGCCGAGCAGCTGCTGTGCGGACGCGGCATCATGAACATCTACCATGCCATCGCCGCCGCCGACGGCATCGACGCGCCGCTGACGACGCCCGCCGAGGTGACCGCCAAGGCACTGGCGCAGGAGGACCGTACGTCCGTCGAGACCGTGTCGCTGTTTTCCACCTATCTCGGACGCGTTGCCGGCGACATGGCGATGATCTTCATGGCCAAGGGCGGCGTGTTCCTTGCCGGCGGCATCTCGCAGAAGATCCTGCCCGCCCTGCGCGGTCCGGAATTCCGCGCCGCCTTCGAGGACAAGGCGCCGCACAGCGCCCTGCTCGGCTCCATCCCGACCTATGTCGTCACCCATCCCGTCGCGGCCCTCGCCGGCCTTGCCGCCTTCGCGCGCATGCCGGATCGATTCGGTGTTGCAACGGAGGGACGCCACTGGAAAAGGTGAGTCTTTCGGCAAGGCTTTGCCGCAGCCCGGACTCGCCAAAGGCGGACTGACCCCCTATAGAGCGGGCCAACGCGCCGGTCCTGCCGGCCGTCGTCGAGACCGTCGAGGAAAGTCAAGCCATTGGCCGATAAGAGTCGAACCGAGCGCAATCCCATCAGCTCCGACACCGTCGCCACCGTGCTCAAACGCGTCATTGCCGAGAACGGCCGTGAGCATGTGCGTGGTTACGCCATGGCCATCGGCTGCCTCGCCGTCGTGGCGCTGACGACGGCCTTTACGGCCTGGATCATGGAATCGGTCGTCAACGAGGCCTTCGCCAACAAGCGCGCCGACCTCGTCATGATCATTTGCAGCGCGATCTTCGCCGCCTTCGTGCTGCGCGGCTTTGCGACCTATTACGAAGCCGTCATCCTGACCAAGATCGGCAACAACATCGTCGCGCGCTACCAGCGGCGGCTCTATTCGCACCTGATGGCGCTCAGCGTCAGCTATTACAACGAGTCGCGCTCGGCCTATCTCGCCGCGCAGATCAGCCAGAACGTCACCGGCATCCGCGACGTGCTGAACATGACGGTCACCTCGCTTGCCCGCGACGTGCTGACCCTCATCGCGCTGATCGGCGTGATGCTCTCCAAGGACTGGCTGCTGACGCTCATCGTCTTCTTCGTCGCCCCACCGCTGCTGCTCGGCCTGCGCTACGTTTCCAAGCGCCTGCGCAATGCGACGCGCGAGGCCGTGGAACTGAACAGCCACGTGCTCGGCGCCATGCAGGAGACGGTCCAGGGCATCACCATCGTCAAGGCCTTCACCATGGAGGCCCAGTTGAAGACCAAGGTGGAAGCCATCATCGGCGAGGCCGAGAGCCGGTCGAACCGCATCGCGCGGCTGACCGAACGCACGGCCCCCATGACCGAAACCTTTGCGGGCTTTGCGATTTCCGGCGTGCTCGCCTATGCGGCCTACCGCTCGATCTATGCCGGCGTGATGCCGGGGGCGTTCTTCTCCTTCGTCGCGGCCCTTCTGATGGCCTACGACCCGGCCCGCCGCCTTGCCCGCCTTCAGGTTTCGCTGGAGCGCGCGGCCGTCAATGCGCGCATGATCTACGAAATCCTCGACCTGAAGCCGCGCCAGGCCGACCTTGCCGACGCCAAGCCGCTCGCCATTTCCGATGCGACCATCGCCTTCCGCGACGTGCGCTTCGGCTATTCGGAAACCGAGACGATCCTGAAGGGCGTGTCCTTCACGGCCGAGGGCGGCAAGACGACGGCGCTCGTCGGCCCCTCCGGCGCCGGCAAGTCCACCGTCATCAGCCTCATTCCCCGCTTCTACGACCCGGCGGAAGGCGCGATCCTGATCGACGGGCAGGACATCGCCCATGTAACCAAGCAGTCGCTCCGCAACGGCATCGCCTACGTCTCCCAGCAGCCCTATCTCTTCGAGGGCACGATCCGCGACAATATCCGCTATGGCCGTCCCGACGCCACGGATGCCGAGGTCGAGGAAGCGGCGCGCCACGCCTATGCGCATGACTTCATCCTCGCCCAGCCGCTCGGCTATGACACACCCGTCGGGGAAAACGGTGTGACGCTTTCCGGCGGCCAGCGCCAGCGCCTCTCCATCGCCCGCGCGCTGGTGCGCAATGCGCCGATCCTGCTGCTCGACGAAGCGACCTCCGCACTCGACACCGAATCCGAACAGGCCGTGCAGAAGGCACTGGACGAGGCGATGAGCGGGCGCACCGTGGTCGTCATCGCGCACCGCCTGTCGACCGTCGTGCGCGCCGACAAGATCATCGTCATGCAGGACGGCACGGTTGCCGAAGAAGGCACGCACGATGAGCTTGCGGCTCGCGAGAACGGCCTTTACGCTCGCCTCAACAACCTTCAGGCGCCCGCCGGCAGCACGGGCAAATAACAGACAGGAACGAGACATGAGCGGCAACGCAATGAAGCTGGTCGTGGTCGGGGCCGCCGGCCGCATGGGCCAGACGCTGATCCGCACCATCCACGCCATCGAGGGCGCGGAAGTGTTCGCTGCCGTCGAGCGCGAAGGCTCGCCCTTCGTCGGCCGCGACGCCGGCGAACTTGCCGGCCTCGGGCCGATCGGCGTTCCCGTCACCGACAAGCCGCTGGAGACCTTCCTGGAGGCAGAAGGCGTGCTCGACTTCACCGCGCCGGCCGCCACCATCGAATTTGCCGGCCTCGCCGCACAGGCGCGCATCGTGCATGTGGTCGGCACCACGGGCTGCTCGGCGGCGGACGACGAGAAGATCAAGGCCGCCGCACGCCATGCCCGCATCGTCAAGTCGGGCAATATGAGCCTCGGCGTGAACCTGCTCGGCGTGCTGACGGAAAAGGCAGCCCGCGCGCTCGGCGCTTCCGACTGGGACATCGAGGTGCTGGAAATGCACCACAAGCACAAGGTCGACGCGCCCTCGGGCACCGCCCTCCTGCTCGGCAACGCCGCCGCCAGGGGCCGCGGGATCTCGCTGGTGGAGAACTCCGTGCGCGTGCGCGACGGCCACACCGGCCCGCGTCCCGCCGGCACGATCGGTTTTGCAACGCTGCGCGGCGGCTCGGTCATCGGCGAACATTCGGTGATGCTGGCTGGCGAAGGCGAAATGGTCACGCTGTCGCACAGCGCGACGGACCGTTCGATCTTCGCCCGCGGCGCCGTCAAGGCGGCCCTCTGGGCACGCGACAAGAAGCCAGGCCTCTATTCCATGCTCGACGTGCTCGGGCTCAACTAAGTCAGCGTTAGGAGACAGACCATATGAGCGGAACCCTCGTCCTCGTTCGCCACGGCCAGAGCGAATGGAACCTGAAAAACCTCTTCACCGGCTGGCGCGACCCGGACCTGACGGCGCTCGGCGTCGAGGAAGCCAAGACCGGCGGCAAGGCGCTGGCCGAGACCGGCATCAAATTCGACATCGCGTTCACCTCCGACCTCACCCGCGCGCAGAAGACGTTGGGGCTGATCCTCGACGAGATCGGCCAGCCGGGCCTCGAGACGATCCGCGACCAGGCTCTCAACGAGCGCGACTACGGCGACCTCTCGGGCCTCAACAAGGATGACGCCCGCGCCAAGTGGGGCGAGGAGCAGGTCCATATCTGGCGCCGTTCCTACGACGTGCCGCCGCCGGGCGGCGAGAGCCTGCGCGACACCGGCGCCCGCGTCTGGCCCTACTACCTCACGGAAATCCTGCCCCGCGTGCTGCGCGGTGAAAAGGTGCTGGTCGCCGCGCATGGCAACTCGCTGCGCTCGCTCGTCATGGTGCTCGACAAGCTTTCCAAGGAAGAGATCCTGAAGCTGAATCTGGCGACCGGCGTGCCGATGGTCTACGTGCTGAACGCCGATTCGACGGTGAAGTCCAAGGACGTCCTCGGCGACATGTCCGGTGCCCACTGAGCCGGGCCACTCACCCGTTCGACTAACAAAAAAAAGCCCCGGCATGCCGGGGCTTTTCTTGTTTCGAGGACCGATCAGCCCTCGAAGAATTCCTTCATCCGCGCGAAGAAGCCGGCCGATTCCGGATTGTTGTCCTTCGACGAAATCTCCTCGAATTCCTTCAGGAGCTCGCGCTGGCGCTTGGTAAGCTTCTGCGGCGTCTCGATCTGGATCTGGATATAGAGATCGCCGACCTGGCTCGAGCGCAGCACCGGCATGCCCTTGCTCTTCAGGCGGAACTGCTTGCCGGCCTGGGTGCCCTCGGGCACCGAGACGCGCGACTTGGTGCCGTCGAGCGTCGCGACGTCGAAGGTGCCGCCAAGCGCTGCCGTCGTCATCGAGATCGGCACGGTGCAATAGAGGTCCGCCCCGTCGCGCTGGAAGAATTCGTGCGGCTTGACCGACAGGAAGATGTAGAGGTCGCCCGCAGGCCCGCCGCGAACGCCCGCCTCGCCCTCGCCGGACAGACGAATGCGCGTGCCGTCCTCGATACCGGCCGGAATGTTGACCGACAGCGAGCGCTCTTCCGTGACGCGACCGTTGCCGTGGCACTTGGTGCAGGGATCGCTGATCGTCTGACCGCGACCATGACAGGTCGGGCAGGTGCGTTCGATGGAGAAGAAGCCCTGGGCGGCGCGCACGCGGCCCGACCCCTGGCAGGTGGCGCAGGTCTTGGGGCTCGTGCCGGGCTTGGCGCCCGTTCCGGTGCAGACATCGCAGGTGATGGATGTCGGCACGCGGATCTGCGCGGTCTTGCCGGCATAGGCCTCTTCCAGCGAGATTTCCATGTTGTAGCGGAGATCGCCGCCGCGCTCGCGCCCGCCGGAGGAGCGTCGCTGGCGCCCGCCGCCCATCATCTCGCCAAAGATGTCCTCGAAGATGTCGGAGAAGCCGCCGCCCTGGAAACCGCCGCCGCCGAAGCCGCCGCCACCCATGCCACCCTGCTCGAAGGCGGCGTGGCCGTAACGATCATAGGCCGCGCGCTTCTGCGGGTCCTTGAGCGTCTCGTAGGCCTCGTTGACGTCCTTGAACTTCTGTTCGGCGGAGGCATCGCCCGGATTCTTGTCCGGGTGGTACTTCATCGCCATCTTGCGGAAGGCGCTCTTCAGCTCCTTCTCGTCGGCGGTCTTGGAGACACCCAGCGTCTCGTAAAAATCAGCTTTTGCCATTCGGGTTCACGTCCGTTTCGCGGGAACGGTCTTGTTATTGTGTATCGGGAAGCTTGCCGTCAGCCTGCGCAATATCTCTTCGCAGACCCGGATGCAAAACCGTTTTCACGATTCCGCCGGATTTGCCGTGATCTGCGCATGCGAAAAGGCGGAAGCCGGGCGAAGGGAAGGCCATGACATCGTCACCGCGACAAACGGGAGTGATCATGGTGCCTTGTTTCCCTTCGCGCTGACTTCCGCCTTTTCACGATCCGTTGCACCGGCTGCGTCTGGCGCAGCCGGCATGTCAGGAGGCTCAGGCCGACTTCTTGTCGTCCTTCACTTCTTCGTAGTCGGCGTCGACGATGTCGTCACCGGCGTCACCGGAAGAGGCGTTCTCTTCGGCCTGCTGGGCCTCGTAGATCGCCTGGCCGAGCTTCATGGACACTTCCATGAGCGTGTTGGTCTTGGCCTTGATGTCCTCGGCGTCGGGCTCGGAGGCTTCGACCGAAGTCTTGAGGGCGGCAATTGCGTCCTCGATGGCCTTGCGGTCGGCTTCCGTGACCTTGTCGCCGTATTCCTTCAGCGACTTCTCCGAGGAGTGGATCAGGCTTTCGGCCTGGTTCTTCGCCTCGACGGCCTCACGGCGCTTCTTGTCCGCCTCGGCATTGGCTTCGGCATCCTTGACCATCTTCTCGATGTCGGCGTCGGAAAGACCGCCGGAGGCCTGGATGCGGATCTGGTGCTCCTTGCCGGTGCCCTTGTCCTTGGCCGAAACCTGCACGATGCCGTTGGCGTCGATGTCGAAGGTCACTTCGATCTGCGGCATGCCGCGCGGCGCCGGCGGAATGCCGACGAGGTCGAACTGGCCGAGCAGCTTGTTGTCCGCAGCCATTTCACGCTCGCCCTGCGAGACGCGGATGGTCACGGCCGACTGGTTGTCTTCGGCGGTCGAGAAGGTCTGCGACTTCTTCGTCGGGATCGTCGTGTTGCGCTCGATCAGACGGGTGAAGACACCGCCCAGCGTTTCGATGCCGAGAGACAGCGGGGTCACGTCGAGGAGCAGAACGTCCTTGACGTCGCCTTGCAGAACGCCGGCCTGGATGGCGGCGCCCATGGCGACCACTTCATCCGGGTTGACACCCTTGTGCGGCTCCTTGCCGAACAGCTGCTTGACGGTTTCCTGCACCTTCGGCATGCGGCTCATGCCACCTACGAGAACGACTTCGTCGATCTCGGCCGCCGTGACGCCGGCATCCTTGAGGGCTGCCTTGCACGGTGCGACGGTGCGCTGGACGAGATCGTCGACCAGAGCCTCGAACTTGGCGCGGGTCAGCTTCATCGTCAGGTGCTTCGGGCCGGTCGCATCCGCCGTGATGAACGGCAGGTTGATCTCGGTCTGCTGCGAGGAGGACAGCTCGATCTTGGCCTTTTCGGCAGCTTCCTTGAGGCGCTGCAGGGCAAGCTTGTCGTTCTTCAGGTCGATGCCCTGGTCCTTCTTGAACTCGTCGGCGAGGTAGTTGACCAGACGCATGTCGAAGTCTTCACCGCCGAGGAAGGTGTCGCCGTTGGTCGACTTCACTTCGAAGACGCCATCGCCGATTTCCAGGACCGAGATGTCGAACGTGCCGCCGCCAAGGTCGTAGACGGCGATGGTCTTGCCGTCCTTCTTGTCGAGGCCGTAGGCGAGCGCGGCAGCGGTCGGCTCGTTGATGATGCGGAGCACTTCAAGACCCGCGATCTTGCCGGCGTCCTTGGTCGCCTGGCGCTGCGCGTCGTTGAAGTAGGCCGGAACCGTGATGACGGCCTGCGTGATGGTCTCGCCGAGGTAGGATTCAGCGGTTTCCTTCATCTTCTGCAGGATCATCGCGGAGATCTGCGAAGGCGAATAGCCCTTGCCGCGGGCATCGACCCAGGCATCGCCATTGTCGCCCTTGACGATCTTGTAGGGAACGAGACCCTTGTCCTTCTCGACGAGCTTGTCGTCGTAGCGGCGACCGATGAGGCGCTTGACGGCGAACAGGGTGTTTTCCGGGTTGGTGACCGCCTGGCGCTTGGCCGGCTGGCCGGTCAGCCGCTCACCGTCTTCGGTGAAGGCGACCATGGAAGGCGTCGTGCGCGCGCCTTCGGCATTCTCAATGACCTTCGCGTCCTTGCCATCCATGACGGCGACGCAGGAATTGGTCGTCCCGAGGTCGATACCGATTACTTTAGCCATGTCATTCTCTCCTTCAAGCGAACTGCCGGAACCCATTCAGGCGTTCTTTTGGCAGCCCCTAATGGTATGGTCTTATCGAAAGCGCCGGACCGATCCGAAGCTTTGCGGGGTATATAAGGACGCCTCCAGACGACTGCAAGACATTGCCGCGCCGCAAAGCGCGCGAAAATCAGCATGTCTGGAAGGAATTCCTACACCGTCGTCCCAATCCGCAATCAACCGCAATCGCCCGCGCGATTCAAGGGATCGCGTGAAGTTCTTGCGGGCCTTGCGGACGGAAAGCGCCTCCGCCCCGGGAAAGGCGACGTCTCGGCCGCAAATTCCGGGAAAACGGGTGACGCGGCGACGCCATTGCCGGGCCTGGCGGCGCGTCCGTCAGGCATTGCCGCGCGATGGCGTCAGCCGCCGACGAGGAAATCCAGGAGCGTCGTGCGACGCGTGCCCGTCTGGCGTTCGCCGCCGACCTCGGCCGGCGGAATGAGGCCGTCGTCGAGGGGGGCCGCGCCGGTCTGGTCGCTTGCCACCGCCTCGCCGTTGCCGGCCGGCCGCTCGTCGGTGCCGAGCGTACGGGAGATGATGTCGAAGAGTTCGTCGCCGCCTTCCTGCGGCACCGGCTGGGTGCCGTCCAGAACGGGCTCGCCGTTCACCGTGCCGAAGAGCGGCGAGGGCGACAGGCCGGCATGGGCGGCGGTCATGAACTGGCTCCAGGCCTTGGCCGGAAGCCCGCCGCCCGTCACCTTCTTCATCGACTTGCCGTCGTCGTTGCCGAACCAGACGCCGGTCGTCAGGTTGCTCGTATAGCCGACGAAGAGCGCGTCACGGAAGGATTGCGTCGTACCGGACTTGCCGGCGGCCGGCCAGCCGGGAATGCGGGCATTCTTGCCGGTACCCTCGGTGATGACGCGCATCATCATGCCGTTCATCTGGGAAACGATGTTGGGCTCCAGCACGCGGGGCGGATTGTCGTAGGTGTTCTCGTAGAGCACCTTGCCGTCCGAGGTGGAGATGCGACGGATGATATGCGGCGTCGCCTTGTAGCCGCCGTTCATGAAGGGCGCATAGGCGGCGGTCAGCTCCACCAGCGTCACCTCCGAGGTGCCGAGCGCGATGGAGGCGTTCGACTGCAGCTCCGATTCGATGCCGAGCCGGCGGGCGAGCTTGATCACCTCGTCCGGGCCGACCTCCATGACGAGCTGGGCGGCGATGGTGTTCAGCGAATTGGCGAGCGCCGAGGCGAGCGTCACCTCGCCGCGGTATTTCTGGTCGTAGTTCTCCGGCGTCCATTTGCCGATCTTCACCGGCGCGTCGTTGCGCACGGAAAGCGGCGAACGGCCGGCTTCCAGCGCCGCCGCGTAGACGAAGGGCTTGAAGGCCGAACCGGGCTGGCGCTTGGCCTTGGAGGCACGGTCGAACTGGCTTTCCGCATAGTCTCGCCCGCCGACGAGCGCGCGGATCGCACCCGTGCCGTCGATGGAGACGAGCGCGGCCTGCGAAGCGTTCAGCTTCTCGCCTTCCTTGTCCAGCACGGCGGAGATCGCCTCGTCGGCCTTCTTCTCGAGATCGAGATCGATCGTCGTGTCGACAACGAGGTCTTCCTTGATGTCGCCGATCATGCCGGGAAGCTGGGCCATGACCATGTCGGCGGCATAGTGCTGCGCGCCGGACCAGTAGCTCTTGGCGCGGGCCGGCGTCTGCGACATCGCGGTCTTGATCTCGGTGTCGGTGACGTAGCCTTCCTCGCGCATGGCGCCGAGAACGACCTGGGCGCGCGCTTCCGCCGCTTCCGGATCGCGGGCGGGCGAAAGGCGCGAAGGCGCCTTGAGAAGACCGGCGAGCAACGCTGCCTCGCCGAGGTTCACGTCGCGGGCCGACTTGTTGAAATAGCGCCGCGACGCGGCTTCCACGCCGTAGGAATTGGAACCGAAGAAGACGCGGTTGAGATACATCGCAAGGATCTGGTCCTTGGAATATTTATGCTCCAGCCAGAGGGCGAGCAGCACTTCCTGCACCTTGCGCTCCAGCGTGCGCTCCGGCGAGAGGAACATGTTCTTGGCGAGCTGCTGCGTCAGCGTCGAGCCGCCCTGCACCATGCGGCCGGTGGTGATGTTGGTCAGCATGGCGCGGGCAAGGCCAAGCGGGTCGATGCCGAAATGCGAATAGAAGCGCCGGTCCTCGATGGCGATGACGGCCTGCGGGATATAGGGCGACATGTTTTCCAGCGACAGCGCCTCGCCGCCGGTGAGACCGCGGTTGGCGATGGCGTCGCCGCTGACGGCGAGGATCTTGATATTGGGCGGCCGGTCCGGGATCGACCAGCTCGTGGCGCTCGGCATGCGCGCGCCGTAGTAGAGAACGAGGCCGCCGACGCCGATGGCGCCCCAGATGCCGAGCACGACACACCAGTAGACGAGCCTGCGGAAGAGGCCGAAAATGCCGCCGGACGGTTCCCGGCGCCGGGCGGAGGCGCCGCGCCGCGGCCGCTCGGCCTTCGGCGGCTTGCCACGACCCTTGCGGCCCCCGCCGCCGGCAACACGATCACCCGCGCCGACGTGGAAGTCGTCGTCGTCTTCGCGTCCTCCCGATGCCTGGAAGGACGGTTCGATGCGCTGGGATTTTCGATTGGCTGCCATAAGCGGTCGGTTGTGCCCTCGGAACGTTGCCGTCCGTTGAACTTTAAATGCGGCGATTTAAGGGGTGGTTAAGAAGCGGTGAACGCGCGTTCATGCCTTTAGCGACAAGGCCCCGACCCGGGAAGAGATCGGGCGGCCCGTGAGCCGCCCGAAAGACCTGTCTCAATAATAGGGCGAGAGGCATTCGCGCCGCGGGCCGTAATTGGGCTGATAGGTGTTGTCATAGGCGCGGTACGAGCGGTAGCGCGCATAGCACCAGTCGGTGTGGCGCGGATTGATGCCCTCGTAGCGCGGCTCGGCATAGCCGTCATTGGCGATCGCGCCACCGATGATCGCGCCCGCGCCGAAGGCCGCCAGCGGATACCACCAGCCGTCCGAGTGGCGGCGATAGCCACGGCGCTCGTGACGGTAGCCGCGATGGCCGTTATGCCAGCCGCGACGTTCGCGATAATACTGCACCTGCTCGACGTTGGAGGTCTGAGAAACGCCGGCGTTCGGCAGCGGCATGGCGAAAGCCGGCGCTGCGACGAAGGTCGTGGCGAACATGGCGGCGGCCAGGGCGGCGGAAAGGCCGGTCTTGATCGTTGTCTTCATGTCGGTCTCCCTTGGATGTCACTGTTTTACAGTGAACTAGACGGATCACAGCATGAAAGAATTCGCCTGAACCGTGCATGAACCGAAACCATCTGCGGTTTCAATCCTCGCCGCCGCGCGACCGGGCGATGAAACGCGACCGCTCGTAGACGAGGATCACCACCAGCGCCATGATGAAGGGAATGATGAGGTAGAACAGGCGGAAGACGGCGAGTGCTGCCAGCACCGCCGCGGGATCCATATCCGGCAGACCGGCGATGAAGACGAGTTCCAGCACGCCGATGCCGCCCGGCGCATGCGAGAGCAGTGCGACGGAGAAGGAGGCGAGGAATATGCCGAGCACGACGAAATAGCCGGGATTGCCCTCTGCCGGCAGCACGAAATAGATGATCGCCGCCGCGCCGATCAGTTCGATGGGCGCGATGATGAGCTGGCGGAAAACCAGCGACGGCTTGGGATATTCGAGTTTCAGCCAGCGGGTGTTGACCGGCTTGAAGCCAACGAGACTGCCGACGACATAGAGCGCTACCAGCGCCAGGATGACGAACCCGGTGGAGAGCGCCGCCTCGATGGGCAGGAAATTGGAAAACCGCCCGATGATCTCGGGCTCCAGCACCAGCACGAAGCCGAACAGCATGACGGTGCCGAGCGCGAAGGTGAAGGAGCAGAAGGCGACGAGAAGCCCGACCTCCGATCCCGTCAGCCCTTTCGACGTGTAGGCCCGGTAGCGCACGAGCGCCCCGGAGAAGACCGAGGCGCCGATATTGTGCGACAGGGCATAGGTGGTGAAGGAGGTCAGGGTGATGAACCACAGCGAGATGCGGTGGCCGAGATGTTCGAGCGCCAGGTGATCGTAGGCCGCGAGCGCCGCATAGGCCAGAAGCGTGGCGAGGCAGGCAAGGACCCAGCCGGAGACGGGAATGGCGTGCAGGCTCGCCACGAACTCGTCGAGCGAAAGGCCGCGCAGGTCCCTGTAGAGAATATAGACCGACAGGGCGATGGCGATGGTACTGACGAGCGGCCAGAAGAACTTCCTGAGCCGCTTCATCCTGCCTTGCCCCCGGTTTCCAGCGCATCGCCGCCCGAGCAGCAGAAATCCTTCACGTTCCGTCCTGGCGCCATCCTTGCCCTTTCCCCATCGTGCGGGCCTGTCATCGCCTTGCGGCGTGCGGCCCTTGTCGTTGATCAGTTGGCCAGCATTTCCGTTCTTCGCGGTTAATGCCGGCCAACATCGTCATCACATCTGCGTCAGCGCGCCGCGAGCGCGGCGAGGATCCGCACCCAGGAGCGGATGCCCTTCTCGAAGGAGCGCAGCTCGTATTTCTCGTTCGGCGAATGGATGCGGTCGTCCGACAGCGCGAAGCCGACGAGCAGGGATTCCATGCCGAGCATCTTCTGGAAATCGCCGACGATCGGGATGGAGCCGCCCATGCCGATGACGACGGCCGGTTTGGGCCATTCGTCCGACAGCGCGGACTTGGCCTTGTTCAGGAGGTCCGAATCGTAGGGAAGCTGGATCGCCGGCGAGCCGCCATGGGCGTGGAAGGCCACCGAGCAGTCCGCCGGGATCTTGGCGCGCACATAGGCGCGGAACGCGTCGCGGATCCTGGCCGGGTCCTGCTTGCCGACGAGGCGGAAGGAGACCTTGGCCGAGGCTTCCGCCGCGATGACCGTCTTGAAGCCCTCGCCGGTATAGCCGCCGGTGATGCCGTTGATCTCGGCCGTCGGGCGCGCCCAGGTGAGTTCCAGCACGGAGCGGCCCTTTTCACCCGAGGGGATCGACAGGCCGATCTCGCCGAGGAAGCTTTCCGCCGTCTTGCCGAGCGTTTCCCAGGCCGCCTTGATCTGCGTCGGGGTCTCTTCCACGCCCTCGTAGAAGCCGTCGAGCGTCACGCGGCCGGTCTCGTCATGCAGGCCGGCGAGGATGTCGGTGAGGATGTGGATGGGATTGGCCGCAGCGCCGCCGAAATAGCCGGAATGCAGATCCCGGTCCGCCGCCTTGACGATCACCTCTTCGCCGACGAGGCCGCGCAGGCCTGCCGAGATCGCCGGCGTATCGCCGTCCCACATGCTGGTGTCGCAGACGAGGGCGAAGTCCGCCGTCAGTTCCGCGGCATTGGCCTCGATGAACGGTTTCAGCGACGGCGAGCCCGATTCCTCCTCGCCCTCGAAAAGAATGGTAACGCGGCACGGCAGCGCACCGACCGTTTCCTTGTAGGCACGGCAGGCTTCCACGAAGGTAAGCAGCTGGCCCTTGTCGTCGGAGGTGCCGCGGCCGGTGATGATGCGGCGGCCGCCCTCGACCTCGCGCACGGCGGGCTCGAAGGGATCGTTGTCCCACAGGTTCAGCGGGTCGACCGGCTGGACGTCGTAGTGACCGTAGAACAGGACATGCGGCGCGTCAGGCCGGGCGCCGTCGTGATGGGCCACGACCATCGGATGGCCGGGCGTGTCGCGCACCGTGGCGTTGAAGCCGAGCGAGCGCAGTTCCGCGACCAGCCACTCCGCCGCGCGGCGGCACTCCGCCTTGAAGGCCGGATCGGTGGAGATGGACTTGATGCGCACCAGCTCGAACAGGCGTTCGAGGCTGGCCGGAATATCGGCGCTGGCGCGGTCGAGGACGGGGAGAATATTGGTCATGGTCGAATCCCTAAAGCCTGCTGCGCCAGGACGCGGGACGCGGCCTTGCGATGGCAACAGGCACAAATCAGAAGCACTGCGGCGCGACATTAGACCGATCGTGTCGGCGAGAGCAAATCCTCTGACGGCCTTGCGACGCTCAGACGCGCGGGTCGCGCCCGAGATTGGCGAGCGCCATGCGCATATATTCCAGAACCAGCTCCCGTTCGAAACGGCGGAAGCCCTGGAACAGCGCCTCTTCCGTCGCGGAGGCGGCCGTCAGCGCCGTCTCGCGCAGGCTCCTGCCGCGCGTCGTGAGAAAGACGAGCTGGGCGCGTTTGTCCTTGGGATGACGGCGACGGGAGATGAGCCCGTCCCGCTCCATGCGGGAGAGCGTGTTGGCCATGGTGGCCTGTTCGATATCGAGCCGGTCGAGCAATTCGCGCTGGGTGAGACCGTCGCCGCTCCACAATTCCAGCAGCACGGGGAATTGGCCGGGCGCAAAGCCGGCTCCATCCGCCCGCGCCTGAAGTGCGCGGGACGCCGCCTTCGCCAGGAGATTGGCGAGGTATGCCACCGACTCCTTCCGGTCAAAGTCCATGGAGGGAAGGCTATGCCGGTTCGCGGCGGAAGACAATCAGGGATCGGGCAGGGATCGGGCAGGGATCGGGCAGGGATGGGGCGGGGATCGGAAGCATGGATCGCAGGCGATGCATCGCCCGGAATGAAAGAAGCCGCCGGCGACAGGAGGCTTGTCGCGGCGGCTTCTTCCGAATTATGGACAAAGGCCCGGAGAGGGGGATAAGGCCTTTGTCCTCAGTCTGGCGCGGCGGGGGACAGGCCGTATGCCAGACAGCGGCTTGATCAGGTGCCGATGAGGAATATTTGTGTGTCCGAATGTGGCTTTTCAAGGGATTCAAGCCGCCCGGAAAATTACAAATTGGTAACGTTCGCGTGAGGCTCTGTGGGGCCTTGAAAGGCCCTGCCGGGCGCAATGAACGATGGACGCGGCAGGCCGCCCGCGCTATCCATTCACCCCATGAAAAAAGGTGATCATCTCTTCCTCGTCGACGGCTCCGGTTTCATCTTCCGCGCCTTCCACGCCATCCCGCCGCTCAACCGCAAATCGGACGGTTTGCCGGTCAATGCCGTCTCGGGTTTCTGCAACATGCTGTGGAAGCTGCTGAAGGATGCGCGCAACACCGACGTGGGCGTGACGCCGACCCATTTCGCGGTCATTTTCGACTATTCCTCGAAGACCTTCCGCAACGAACTCTACGATCAGTACAAGGCGAACCGCACCGCGCCGCCGGAAGACCTGATCCCGCAGTTCGGCCTCATCCGCCACGCGACGCGCGCCTTCAACCTGCCCTGCATCGAGAAGGAAGGCTACGAGGCGGACGACCTGATCGCCACCTATGCGCGGCTTGCCGAGGCAAGCGGCGCGGACGTCACCATCGTCTCCTCCGACAAGGACCTCATGCAGCTCGTGACGTCCAACGTCTCGATGTATGACGGCATGAAGGACAAGCAGATCTCCATTCCCGAAGTGATCGAGAAATGGGGCGTGCCGCCGGAAAAGATGATCGACCTGCAATCGCTGACCGGCGACAGCACCGACAACGTGCCGGGCGTGCCGGGCATCGGCCCGAAGACCGCCGCCCAGCTTCTGGAGGAATATGGCGACCTCGACACGCTGCTTGCCCGCGCCGAGGAGATCAAGCAGGTCAAGCGGCGCGAGAATATCATCGCCAACCGCGAACTCGTGCTGCTGTCGCGCCAGCTCGTCACACTGAAGACCGATACGCCGCTCGACATGCCGCTCGACGCGCTGATCCTGCATCCGCAGGACGGACCGAAGCTCATCGCCTTCCTGAAAGCCATGGAATTCACCACGCTGACGCGGCGCGTGGCGGAAGACTGTGCCTGCGACGCCAGCGCCATCGAGGCAGCCAACGTGCCGGTCGAATGGGGCGCGGAGGCGCACGGCCCCGATCTCGACAAGGGCGACGTCGCCGGCCCCGCTCTGGTGCTCGATGGCAAGGAGACCGCGGCCGAGGCGGCGGCAATCCTGCTGCCGACCGCGCGGCCGGGCGAAGCGACGCCCGCAGCGCTGGCGGCCGCGCGCGCGGAACGTTTCTCCGCCGGACCTATCGACCATTCCACCTATGAGACGGTGCGCGACCTCGAGACGCTCGACCGCTGGATCGCCGCTGCGCGCGAAACCGGCCTCGTCGCCTTCGATACCGAGACGACCTCGCTCGACGCCATGCAGGCGGAGCTTTGCGGCTTCTCGCTCGCCATCGCCGATAATGCGAAGGACCCGACGGGCGCCACGATCCGCGCCTGCTACGTGCCGCTGAACCACAAGACAGGCGTCGGCGATCTTCTCGGCGGCGGGCTTGCCGAAGGGCAGATTCCGATTCGCGCCGCGCTCGAACGGTTGAAATCGCTGCTGGAGGATCCGTCGGTCCTCAAGGTGGCGCAGAACCTCAAATACGACTATCTCGTCATGCGCCGCCACGGCATCACCGTTCAGGGTTTCGACGATACGATGCTGATGTCCTACGCGCTCGATGCCGGCGTGACGACGCACGGCATGGACACGCTTTCGGAACGCTGGCTCGGCCACAAGCCGATCGCCTATAAGGACGTCGCCGGTTCCGGCAAGGGCGCGCAGACCTTCGACATGGTCGATATCGCCCGCGCCACGGCCTATGCGGCGGAAGACGCCGACGTGACGCTGCGCCTCTGGCACGTGCTCAAGCCGCGGCTTGCCGCCGAGCGCATGACGACCGTCTACGAGCGCCTCGAACGCCCTCTGGTGCCGGTGCTCGCCCGCATGGAAGAGCGCGGCATCACCATCGACCGTCAGGTGCTCTCGCGCCTTTCCGGCGAGCTGGCGCAGGGTGCGGCCGCCTTCGAGGACGAGATCTACGAGCTGGCCGGCGAACGCTTCAACATCGGCTCGCCCAAGCAGCTCGGCGACATCCTGTTCGGCAAGATGGCCCTGCCCGGCGCGTCGAAGACCAAGACCGGCCAATGGTCGACCTCCGCGCAGGTGCTGGAGGATCTTGCCGCACAGGGCGTTCCCCTGCCGCGCAAGATCGTCGACTGGCGCCAGCTCACCAAACTGAAATCCACCTATACCGATGCGCTGCCCGGCTTCGTGCATCACGAGACGAAGCGCGTGCACACGTCCTATGCGCTTGCCGCGACGACGACCGGCCGCCTCTCCTCCTCCGACCCGAACCTGCAGAACATTCCCGTTCGCACGGCCGAAGGGCGCAAGATCCGCACGGCCTTCATCTCGACGCCCGGCCACAAGCTGGTTTCGGCCGACTACAGCCAGATCGAGCTGCGCGTGCTTGCCCATGTCGCCGAGATCCCGCAATTGAAGCAGGCCTTTGCCGACGGCGTCGACATTCACGCCATGACCGCCTCCGAAATGTTCGGCGTGCCGGTCGCCGGAATGCCGTCGGAAATCCGCCGCCGCGCGAAGGCTATCAATTTCGGCATCATCTACGGCATCTCGGCCTTCGGCCTTGCCAACCAGCTCTCCATCGAGCGCTCAGAGGCAAGCGACTACATCAAGAAGTATTTCGAGCGCTTCCCCGGCATCAAGGACTACATGGACAGCACCAAGGCCTTTGCCCGGGAGCATGGCTATGTCGAAACGATCTTCGGTCGCCGGGCGCATTATCCGGAGATCAAGTCGTCCAACCCTTCGGTGCGCGCCTTCAACGAGCGCGCCTCGATCAACGCGCCGATCCAGGGTTCGGCCGCCGACATCATCCGCCGCGCCATGGTGAAGATGGAACCGGCCCTTGCGGCCGCCGGCCTTTCGGCCCGCATGCTCCTGCAGGTTCACGACGAACTGATCTTCGAGGTCGAGGACGGCGAGGTCGACAAGACCATCCCCGTCATCGTCGACGTCATGGAAAACGCCTCCATGCCGGCGCTGTCGATGAAGGTGCCGCTGAAGGTGGACGCCCGTGCCGCGGTGAACTGGGACGAGGCGCACTGACCTCTTGCGGGCTGCTTCACGCGGAGCAGCCCGCCCCGTCCGCTCCGGCCGAAACCTCAGTCCTCGACAATCTCCGCATGCCCCGTCTGAATGTTCCAGAGGTTGCGATAGAGCCCGGGACGGTCGACCAGGTCACTGTGCGAACCGGACTGGATGATCCGCCCCGCTTCCATCACGTGGATGGCGTCGGCATGGACCACGGTCGAGAGCCGGTGGGCGACGAGGATCACGGTGCGCTTGCCCTTCATCTTGGCCAGCGAACGCTGGATCGCCGCTTCCGTCTCGTTGTCGACCGCGCTCGTCGCCTCATCGAGGATGAGGATGGCCGGGTCGATGAGGAGGGCGCGGGCGAGCGCGATGCGCTGGCGCTGGCCGCCGGAGAGCTTCTGGCCGTATTCGCCGATCTGGCTGTCGTAACCGTCGGGCAGGTCACGGATGAAGCCATCCGCTTCCGCCATGCGCGCGGCCTCTTCCACCGCGGCGCGGCCCGCCTCCGGCCGGCCATAGGCGATGTTGTCGGCGATCGAGCCGGCAAACAGCGTCACCTCCTGCGGCACCCAGGCCATGCTCTTGCGCAGCCGTGCGCCCGACCAGTCCGCAAGCGGCACGCCGTCGAGCAGGATGCGGCCCTTCTGCGGGCGGATGAAGAGCCCGAGCAGCTTGATGAGCGTGGACTTGCCGCTGCCGGTGGGGCCGACGAGGGCCACCGTCTCGCCCGCCTTGATGGCGAGGTTGATATCCGTGACGCCGCCGGGGCTCGTCGCATAGCGGAAACCCGCGCCGTCGATCTCGAAGCGTCCGGCGACCGCGGCCTCGTGATCGCCGTGCGGTTCGCCGCGCGGCTCGTCGAGCAGGCGCAGGATACGGCGGGTGGAGGCCATGGCGCGCTCGTAGAGATCGGCGATCTCGGCAAGGCCGGTCATCGGCCAGAGCAGGCGCTGGGTGAGGAAGACGAGGAGACCATAGGCGCCGACCTGCATCTGGCCGGTCAGCGTCAGCCAGCCGCCGATGAGGAAGGTGGCGAGGAAGCCGGAAAGGATCGCCATGCGGATGATCGGGATGAAGGCGGAGGAGACACGGATCGCCGCACGGTTCGCCTCGACATAACCGAGGCTTTCCTTCGTCAGCGAGGCTGTCTCGCGCGCCTCGGCGCCGAAGGCCCGGATGGTCTGCAGGCCCTGCAGGTTGGTGGTGAGGCGTGCGCCGAGGCCGCCGGCCCGCGCCCGCACCGCATCGTAGCGCGCCTGCGCCCGCCGCTGGAACCAGAAGGCGCCCGCGATGATCGCCGGCACCGGCGTGAAGGCGATGACCGCGATGAGCGGGCTGACGATGAAGAACACCGCGCCGACGAGGATGACGGCGGAGAAGGTCTGGATCAGCTCGTTGGCGCCGCGGTCGAGGAAACGCTCGAGCTGGTTGATGTCGTCGTTCAGCACGGCGACGAGGTCGCCGGAACGGTTTTCCTCGTAGAAGCTCGTCGGCAGGTGCTGGGCGTGGTCGTAGCACAGGATGCGCAGCCGGTGCTGCACGTCCTGCGCCAGGCCCCGCCAGAGAATCTGGTAGAAATATTCGAACAGCGACTCGCCGAACCAGATGAGGAAGGTGGCGATGCCGAGCAGGGTGAGCTGCTGCACCGGATCGGTGATGCCGACCTTCGCCACGAAGGAATCCTTGCCGCGCACCACCACGTCGAGCGCGATGCCGATGAGGATTTCCGGCATGACGTCGAAGACCTTGTTGATGACGGAGGAGGCAACGGCGCGCAGGACGCGCCCCTTCTCTTCGCTGACAAGCGAGAGCAGCACCCGGAGCGGATGGCGCTTCGCGGTGGACAGGGGAGCGGCAGTCTCGGAGACGGTCATGGAGCGGAACCTGTTGGCGGCGCGGGGAGAGCGCCCGCGAGAGATGCCTCCGGCTCTAGACGGATGCATTCCCGCTGGCAATCGCCTAAATCCACCGCACCGGCAAGGGCAGGCTTAACGCGGCCTTAACGCTGCCTGCCGCTTGATCGGCCCGGCCCCGGCATGATGCGCGCGGCGATGGAGGCATGGCATGCGATCCTCATTTTCCGCGAGCGCGCTTTTTCGGCTGACGGCCTGCCTCACGGCGCTCGCCATGCCCGCCCAGGCCGGCGCGGCCTGCCTTGCCGGCATCAACCTGGCCGGCGCCGAGTTCGGCACGGGACGGGGCACCTATGGCAAGGACTACATCTACCCCTCCGCCGAAACCATCGCCTATGTCGCCGGCAAGGGGTTCAATGCCGTGCGCCTGCCGTTCAAGTGGGAGCGGCTGCAGCCGCGCCTTGGCCGCGGCTTCGACAAGGCGGAACGCGACCGGCTTGCGGCGACCGTCAAGGCGCTGCGCGCGGCCGGCATGACCGTCATCCTCGACCCGCACAACTACGGCTACTATGACGACGGGCAGATCGGCTCTCCGGCGGTACCGGACAGCGCCTTCGCCGATTTCTGGCGGCGGCTTGCCGAGGACTACAAGGACGATGCCGGCGTGCAGTTCGGCCTGATGAACGAGCCGCACGACATGCCCGCCCCGCAATGGCTCGCCACCGCCAACGCCGCCATCGCGGCGATCCGGGAAACGGGTGCGATGAATTTGGTGCTCGTGCCGGGCACGATCTGGACGGGCGCGCATAGCTGGGAGGAACCACGGGAGGGTGGCGCCAACGGCACCGTCATGCTCGGCATCGAAGACCCCGCCAACAATCACGCCTACGAGGTGCACCAGTATCTCGACGGCGATTTCTCCGGCAAGGCCGCCGCCTGTGCGCGGGCGGACGATGCAGTGAAGGCGCTGGAGCGCTTTACCGACTGGCTGAAGCGCAACGGCAAACGCGGTTTCCTCGGCGAATTCGGCGGCTCGGCCGAACCGGCCTGCCTCGATGGCCTTGCCCGCATGACGGCGCTGGTGCGCAAGGAGGCTGGCGTCTGGACCGGCTGGACCTATTGGGCGGCGGGCGACTGGTGGTCGGCGGACGAGCCGCTCAACATCCAGCCGACTCCCGCCGGCGACCGGCCGCAGCTTGCCGCGCTGGCGGCGGGTGGCGCCCTCCCCGCCAGGCGGGATGCCTGCCCCGCGCTGCCGTAAACCTCTTTTTGGGCAGGGATTCCCGTTTTCCCGCGCGCTTTTGCAACGTGGCTAACGAAAGCTGAACGGGGGCAATCCGTATCGTTGCGGGACAGTGCCACCTTCCCGCAACCTGCTGGGGAATCAGCCTTGCTCAGGATTTCTTCAGAATTGACGGAAACCTCGCGTTTCAAGGTGATCCAGCGCCCGCCAGGGTTTCACAAAATCTTATCCATGTCCCTTCAGCCGATCTTATCGACCGCGGCGTAAGCCTTCCGGGAACGATAAGCAAAGGCCAGCTGTCCGGCCGCAAGAAGCGATGGAGAAGAACATGAAGCAGAAGATCCGTGATATCCTGGGCAAACACGGCGGCCTCCCGGTTCCGGTCGATACGCTCGCCGACGATGCCGACCTCTATGCGGCGGGCCTGTCCTCCTTCGCCTCCGTGCAGGTGATGCTCGGCATCGAGGAAGCCTTCGACGTGGAGTTCCCCGACAACCTGCTCAACCGCAAGTCCTTCCAGAGCATCGACGCGATCACGCGGGCCGTTTCGAGCCTCGTCGGCAATGCGGAGGCCGCCGAATGACCCTCACCATCGGCTCCAGCCTCACGGAACGCGCCGAGCGCGTTTCCGCCGTGGCCGCGGCCCATGCCGACGACGTGGACGTCAAGGGCCGTTTCCCCCGGGAAGCGGTCGACGCCATGATCGCCGAGCGGCTGCTGTCCATCCAGATTCCCGCCAGCCTTGGCGGCGAGGATGCCTCGATCTCCGAGATCGCCGAGGTCTGCTCGCTGCTCGGCCAGAGCTGCTCGGCGGCGGCCATGGTCTTCGCCATGCACCATATCAAGCTGTCGAGCCTCGTTTCGCACGGGGCGGGCGATGCCTGGCACTCGGCCTTCATGCGCCGGGTCTCCGACGAACAGCTGCTGCTCGCCTCGGCGACGACCGAAGGCGGCATCGGCGGCAACCTGCGCAACAGCATCTGCGCCATCGAGATCGATGGCGACACCTGCCGTCTCAGCAAGGACGCCACCGTCATCTCCTACGGCGCCCATGCGGATGCCATTCTGATCACCTCCCGCTCCCACGCGGATGCAGCCTCGACCGATCAGGTCATGACCGTCTTCACCAAGGACCAGTACACGCTGGAGCAGACCCATGTCTGGGATACGCTCGGCATGCGCGGCACCTGCTCGGACGGCTGGCTCTTCAAGGGCGAGGCGCCGAAGGCGCAGATCCTTCCGAAGCCCTTCGCGGAAATCGCCGCCCAGTCGATGCTCGCAACCTCGCATCTGCTGTGGAGCGCGGTCTGGTACGGCATCGCGGTCAACGCGGTCTCGCGGGCGCAGGCCTTCGTGCGCGCCGCGGCTCGCAAGAGCCCCGGCGTGACGCCGCCCGGCGCGCTGCGCCTTGCCGAGGCGTCGAACCTGCTGCAGCTCGTCAAGTCCAACACCATCGCCGGCCTCAAGGAATATGAAGCCGCCAAGGCGGACCCGGACCGGCTTTCTTCCATGGGCTTCGCCGTGGCGATGAACAACGTTAAGATCGCCTCCTCCGAGACGATCCTCGCCATCATCAACCAGGCCATGCTGATCGTCGGCATCATGGGCTACAAGAACGGCACTCCGTTCAGCCTCGGCCGGCACCTGCGCGACGCGCATTCCGCCCAGTTGATGATTTCCAACGACCGCATCCTCGGCAACACGTCGAACCTCCTGCTTGTCCACAAGCAGGACACCAGCCTGATCGGGTGACACCATGGACATGCAGACCTCCCTTCTCGACCGGCTCTTCGATACGGGCCTTCTCATCGACACGGGCGTCGAAGGCCTCTACGGCCGCAGCGGCGCCTTCGAGGACGTCATTGCCCGCTTCGAGCGGCTGATCGACGCCTATGGCGGCGTCGATGGCGCGGAAGCCATGCGCTTTCCGCCGGGCATGAACCGCGCGCATTTCGAATCCAGCGGCTACATGAAGAGCTTCCCGCAGCTTGCCGGCACCGTGCACAGCTTCTGCGGCGGCGAACTCGACCATATGAGCCTCCTGCAATGCATGGAGGTCGGTGGCGACTGGACCAAGGACCAGAAGGCGACGGACATCGTGCTGACGCCGGCGGCCTGCTACCCGCTCTACCCGACGATCGCCAAGCGCGGCCGCCTGCCGGCCAAGGGTGGCCTCTACGATCTCCAGTCCTACTGCTTCCGCCATGAGCCGTCGAACGACCCGGCCCGCCAGCAGCTGTTCCGCATGCGCGAATATGTCTGCATGGGCACGCAGGAGCATGTGACGACCTTCCGCCAGACCTGGATGGATCGCGGCCTCGAAATGATGGCAAAGCTCGGCCTCGACGTGACGATGGACGTGGCCAACGACCCGTTCTTCGGCCGCGCCGGCCGCATGCTCGCCAACAACCAGCGCGACCAGAACCTGAAGTTCGAGCTGCTCATCCCGGTGACCTCGGCCGCCAAGCCGACCGCCTGCATGAGCTTCAACTACCACCAGGACGCGTTCGGCGCGAAATGGGGGCTCAACCTCGAAAACGGCGACGTCGCGCACACCGCCTGCGTCGGTTTCGGCCTGGAGCGCATTGCGCTTGCCCTCTTCGCCCGCCACGGCCTCGACATCGCCGCCTGGCCGGTCGATGTCCGCAAGGTGCTGGGATACCAGGACTGACATGACCGCCGTCTTCGCCGGGCTTGATCCCGAGACCTACCGGCCGCACGCGCTGCACGACGCGGAGCGCATGTGGCCGGAGACGAATTGCTATGTCGACCTCTGGATCGAGGTGCTGAACGCGTTCGGCACCGCCCCGGAGGCGATGCTCGGCTTTTCGCTGACCCAGGATTTCGAGGGCGACCAGTTCACCTTCTTCAAGGTGCCGCTGGAAGACCTCGAAACGCTCTACGGTATCCGGTGCACGGAACTGGCCATTTTCGACCGGGTGGAGAGCCATGTCGCGACGCAGATCGCGCGCGGCCGGCTCTGCCTCGTCGAGATGGACAGTTTCTACATGCCCGATACCCGCGGCGTCGCCTACCGGCAGGAGCACGGCAAGACGACGGTGGCGATCAACCGGCTGGACCTTGAAAACAAGCGGCTCGACTACTTCCACAATGCCGGCTTCTTCCGGCTGGAAGGCGAGGATTTCGACGGCCTCTTCCATCTGAACGATGGCCCGGAGGACCTGCCCTTCCTGCCCTATACGGAATTTTCAAAATTCCCGGAGCAGCGGCCCGACGCGGCGCATCTGCGCCAGGCGGCCAAGCGCCTGCTTGCCGCGCATTTTGCACGGCGCCCGGCGGAAAACCCCGTCGCGGCCTTTGCGAAGGTGTTTCCGCAGCAGGTCGAGGCCGTGGCGGACCGCCCCTTCGGTTTCTTCCACAAATATGCCTTCAACACGCTGCGCCAGCTCGGCGCCAATTTCGAGCTTGCCGGCAGCCATCTCGACTGGCTGGGCACCGGGAACGAGGCTGCCGACGCCGCGCGGAAAATTTCCGAGACGGCGAAGTCCGTGCAGTTCCAGCTTGCCCGCGCCGTGACGCGGCGAAAGTTCGATCCGCTGGCAACGGCGCTCGATCCTGCGATCGAAGCGTGGGATAATCTGATGGCCCTGTTGGCCGCCCGCATCGACTGAAGGAAGACGGAATGTCCGAGACCGGAAAGGCGCTCTCCACCGGCTGGCGCATGGCCCTGACACCGGCCGGCGCCGCTGCCGACCCGGCAGCGCTGCAGGACCTTTCCGATTTCCTCGACGCGCCTGTACCCGGCACCGTCGCAGGCGCGCTCGAACGCGCCGGCCGCTTCGACCGCACCGCGCCAGAACCGCTCGACCACCTCGACGCCTGGTACGTGCTCGACCTTTCCGGCGAAGCCCCTGGCGATGCCGTGCTGCATTTCGACGGTCTTGCGACGATCACCGAGATCTGGTGGAACGGCGCGCTCGTGCACGCCTGCGACAGCATGTTCGTGCGCCACGATCTGCCCGTCACGCTGACCGGCAGCGACCGCCTCGCCCTCTGCTTCCGCGCGCTGAAACCGCATCTGGAAAAACGCGGACCGCGCGCCCGCTGGCGGCCGCAGATGATCACGCCGCAGGGCCTGCGCCTCGTTCGCACCACGCTGCTCGGCCGCATGCCCGGCTGGTGCCCCGAGGTTCACGCGGCCGGCCCCTGGCGGCCGGTCCGCCTGTCGCGGCCGACCCCTGCCCATGCCTCGGACATCCGCCTCTCCGCGCGCCTTCACGAAAACGGCAAGGGCCAGCTGGAGATCGGCTTCACGCTCGACTGCGCGACCACGCCAAGGGTGGAATGCGGCGGCGTCAGCGTCGAAGCGATTGCCAATGGCGATCACAGTTTCAGCGCCAGCCTCACCATTCCCCATGTCGAAGCCTGGTGGCCGCGCACGCATGGCGCGCCCGTGCTGCACGATATCTGGCTCGTCGTCGATGGCGCGCGCCACAAGCTCGGCCGCACCGGCTTCCGCCGCATCGAGATCGACCGCGGCGCCGATGGCCGCGACTTCGCCCTCATCGTCAACGGCGCGAGGGTCTTCTGCCGCGGCGCGGTGTGGACCAATGCCGATATCGTCGACCTGCCGGGTGAGCGCGCACGCTACGAACCGCTGCTGACGCTCGCCGCCGAAGCGAACATGAACATGCTGCGCATCGGCGGCACCATGGCCTATGAGACGCCTGACTTCTTCGCGTTGTGCGACGAGCTGGGGCTGATGGTCTGGCAGGATTTCCAGTTCGCCAATTTCGATTACCCGGCTAACGATCCCGCTTTCATCGAGACCGTGCGCAGGGAGGCTTCGCAGTTCCTCGACGCCACGGCCGCGGCCCCCTGCCTTGCCGTCCTGTGCGGCGGCAGCGAGATCGACCAGCAGGCGGCCATGCTCGGCCTGCCGGAAGCGGCCTGGGCCGGCCCGCTGACGCGCGACATCCTGCCTGCCCTCGTCGCCGCGCATCGGCCCGACGTGCCCTATGTGGAGAACGCCCCGAGCGGCGGCGCCATGCCCTTTTCGCCCAATGCCGGCGTCACGCACTATTACGGTGTCGGCGCCTATTGCCGGCCGCTGGAGGATGCGCGCCGCGCCGGGGTGCGCTTCGCCGCCGAAAGCCTCGCCTTCGCCAATGTGCCGGAACAACCGACGCTCGACAGCCACCTGCCGGTGCCGGCCGTGCACGACCCGCGCTGGAAGGCCCGCGTGCCGCGCGACCGCGGCGCCTCCTGGGATTTCGAGGACGTGCGCGACCACTATCTCGGCCTCCTCTACGGCGAAGACCCGGCGCGCCTGCGCCGCGAGAATCCGGCCCGTTATCTCGATCTCTCGCGCGCCGCCGTCGGCGAGGTGATGGAGGCGACCTTCGCCGAATGGCGCCGCCCGCAATCAACCTGCAACGGGGCGCTCGTCTGGACCTTCCAGGATCTCCTGCCGGGCGCCGGCTGGGGCATCGTCGATGCGACGGGCCTGCCGAAATCCGCCTGGCATGCGCTGCGCCGCGCCTTCCGTCCGGTGCAGATCGTTCTTTCCGACGAGGGCACGAACGGTCTCGACGCGCATGTGATCAACGACAGCGCCGACGAACGGCACCTGACGCTGGAGCTCACCTGCCTGCGCCACGGTCGCCAGCCCGTCGTTTCGGGCCGCAGGGAGCTCGCGCTTGCGCCGCATGCGGCGCTGACGCTGCCGGCAACGGAGCTCTTCGGCGCCTTCTTCGATACGACCTATGCCTTCCGCTTCGGCGCGCCCGCGCATGACGTGACGGTCGGCCGGCTGGTCGATACGGACGGAGCCGTGGTCGCCGAGGCATTCCATTTTCCGCGCGGCCGGGCGGCGGCGGTTCCCGCCAAGCTCACGGCCATGCTTCATCAGGATGCAAAGGGCTGGGTGCTCGATCTGTCGGCGGAACGCTTCGCCCAATCCGTGGCGATCGAGGCCGAGAGCTTCCTGCCGTCGGACAACTGGTTCCACCTCGCGCCCGATAGCGTGAAGCAGATCCGCCTTGCGCCGCGCCCCGGCACCGATCCGGCGACAAGACCGTCCGGCGATATCCGCGGCCTCAGCCTCGAATCCATCACGGCCTTCTGACGACGACGGCCGGGGACTTGCAAGAAATCAGGGATGATTTTTCAGGGCGCGTCAGAAAAAGACGTGCACCGGCCACTGGACCGGCCGGCGGGATGCGGAAAGACGGCTGCCTTCGAGCGGAAGCCGTTCTTCCGTGACGCTGCCCCGATCCTTGTCGGAACCGGCGTCTTCGGTCTTCGGCTGGAAGCCGACCGGATAGAGGTTGAAGTAACCGAGCGTCACGCCACCGAGATACATCATGCCACTGCCTCCGTCGTTGTTACGATCCGTTCAGCATCATGGCGAAATCGTGGCGACTGTCAATAGTCTATAGATTTAGTGTTCTACTTGCCCCTTGAAGCCTGCGGGCCGGAACGGATACGAGACGGTCACGACCCACCCGGTAACCGCCTTGTACACGCTGGATAGACCCGAACATTTCGAGCAGGAGATCCGCAAGAGCCGGTTCCTCGCCATTGCCTGCCCGGTCGACAGCGAGGCAGAGGCGAAGGCGCGGCTGGCCGAGGTCTCGGTACCGGCGGCGAACCACAATTGCTGGGCCTGGCGCATCGGTCAGGCCTATCGCTTCAGCGACGATGGCGAACCGAGCGGCACCGCCGGCAAGCCGATCCTGCAGGCCATCGACGGCCAGGCGCTCGACCGCACGCTGGTGGTGGTGACGCGCTGGTTCGGCGGCATCCTGCTCGGCAGCGGCGGCCTCATTCGCGCCTATGGCGGCACGGCGGCGACCTGCCTGCGCGCAGCGGTCAAGACCGAATATGTCGAGCGCACCGCACTCTCCGTCTCGCTCGGCTTTTCCGACCTCGCGCTGGTCAAGGCGCGGCTTGCCGCCTTTGCCGGCCTGGTGATGGACGAGGAAACCTATCACGATACGGGCGCGCGCCTTTCCTTCCGCGTGCCGGCGGAAAGGGCCGAAGAGATCGGCCGCCTGATTATCGATCTCACCAGCGGACGCGCGGAAATCGACGGCTGAGGGACGGTTTTCCCGTCCGTTTGAAATAAAATCGCCTTTCCTTCCCGCACCGGCTTTAGAGAACGGTTTGGCGTCTCGGCGAGGACTTGCCGAAAGGCGTCTTCCCCGCGCCGCGATCGGCGCAAAGTTGCGCTCTTTCCCGCCTCCGCGCGGCAGCGTGCCGCTATAGGCAAGGCCGGTTTTTCGGTCTATCTACCGGCCGGACCTATTCTTGCGGGCACCTTGCCCGCGCTCCCCGCACGACAGAGAGGACGAACCCATGAGCCTTCGCATCAACGACATCGCTCCGGACTTCACCGCCGACACCACGGCCGGCCAGATCGGCTTCCACGAGTGGATCGGCGACGGCTGGGCCGTGCTCTTCTCGCACCCGAAGAACTTCACCCCGGTCTGCACCACCGAGCTTGGCGCCATGGCCGGCATCGAAGGCGAATTCCGCAAGCGCGGCGTCAAGATCATCGGCATCTCCGTCGATCCGGTCGACAGCCACACCAAGTGGAAGGCCGACATCCGCACCGCCACCGGCTTCGACGTCGAATATCCGCTGATCGGCGACAAGGACCTGAAGGTCGCCAAGCTCTATGACATGCTGCCGGCCGCTGCCGGCGAAAGCTCGGAAGGTCGCACGCCCGCAGACAACGCCACCGTGCGCTCGGTCTTCGTCATCGGCCCGGACAAGAAGATCAAGCTGATCCTCACCTACCCGATGACGACGGGCCGCAACTTCGCGGAAATCCTGCGCGCGATCGATTCGATCCAGCTCACCAGCAAGCATCAGGTCGCAACGCCGGCCAACTGGCAGCAGGGCGACGACGTGATCATCACCGCCGCCGTTTCCAACGAAGACGCGATCACGCGCTTCGGCTCCTTCGATACGGTGCTGCCTTACCTGCGCAAGACGCGCCAGCCGGCCGCCTGAGCATTTTAGAACCGGACCAAAGGAAAGCCGGGGTCGCAAGACCCCGGCTTTTTCATTTTACGCGCAGGATGAAGTTGGCGAAGCGCTTCTGCACGAAGGGGGAAACCACGAAGACCATGGCGAACACCATGATCGGCGTAATGACCGCCGTGCGCTGCCAGGTGGTCCAGCCCTCGGTCAGCGGCAGCACGATGAAGAGTATCGCGGTGATCAGCGGATAGACGGGCAGGAGCGTGGCAAGCGCGAGATGCGGCTTGGAGAGTTTGCGGGCGGGAGAGGCCTGGGTCATCTAAGGAGCCTTTATAGAACGGAACGTTTCGTTTATATAGAAACGAAACGTTCCGTTCAAGTACCTTTCGTGCTACAGCAGGAAAAAAGGAAATGGACATGACAGAGGCAGAGACACAGGCTCCGCGCCGCTCCATCGGCGCCACGCGCAACCCCGCCAGCCAGGAGGCGATCCTTCAGGCGGCCGAAGCGGTGCTTCTGGAAAACGGGCTCGGCGGCTTTTCCATCGAGGCGGTGGCGCGGCGCGCGCGCGCCGGCAAGCCGACCATCTATCGCTGGTGGCCCTCGCAGGCCGCGCTGCTGCTCGACGTCTATCATTGCCGCAAGAAGGTGAACTTCAATTTCCCCGACAAGGGCAATGTGCGCGACGACCTGCGGGCCTATCTGACAGGGCTTCTGGCCACCTGGGGCGAAGGCACCAGCGGCGCGGTCTTCCGTTGCGTGGTGGCGAAGGCACAGGGCGAGCCGGATGCGCTCGCCGCCCTTTCCGCCTATATGGCCGAGCGCCGCAGCCAGAGCGGCAAGATCATCGAGAAAGCACAGGCGCGCGGCGAGGTGCGCGATGACGTGCACCCCGAACTGGTGATGGAAATGCTTTCGAGCTTCGCCTGGAGCCGCCTCCTCACCGAGCGGCTGGAGGTCTCCGACGCCGAGATCGAGGGCGTGCTCGACATGGTGCTGGCCGGCATCGAAGTAAAGCCGGCCGCCTGATCGTTCAGCCCGCCGTGTAGACGAGCCGCAGGCTGCCATCCGCCTCGATTTCGGTGGCGACGTCTTCGTAGCTCGACAGGCGGGGATGGCTGGTCTCGATGGCGTGGTGATGCGTCGCCGTTATCGCGACCACATGCGCGCCGGCGCTCTCGCCGGCCAGAATGCCTGCCGGCACATCCTCGAAGACGAGGCAATCGGCCGGATCGAAGCCGAGGCGCGTGGCGCCGAGGATATAGCCTTCCGGCGCGGGCTTGCCCTTGCTGACATCTTCCGCCGTTACGATCATGTTCGGCAGCGGGATGCCGGCGGCGGCAAGGCGGCGATGGGCGAGCGCCACGGGCGCCGAGGTCACGATGCCCCAGCGGTCGGCGGGCAGCGCGGCAAGGAAGGCCAGGACGCCGGGAATGGGCACGATGCCGCCCAGATCCTCGAGCTCGCCGCGTTCCAGTTCCTTCACCTCCTCGGCCGGGTCGACGCCCGGCAGGCCGAGCCGGGTGATCGTGTCGATGCCGCGCACGCCATGCATGGTGGGCAGGAAGGTCGCAACGTCGAGCCCGTGCTTCAGCGCCCAGCGGCCCCAGACGCGCTCGGTGGCGGCAACGGAATTGAGAAGCGTGCCGTCCATGTCGAAGAGGAAGGCGGAGAAACTGCGGGCAAAGACGGGACGTGCGGACAAGGGGAACCTGCTGGCTGGGAGGGGAGTGTGCAAAGCGGGCGGACCCTTGGATTACCCGCTGCCGCTGCGTGAAGCAACCGCGCTCACACGGTTGTGTCCGCCGGCCCGCCATCCCATCTTTCTGTTGTTGCCCGACGAATGTGCCGCGAAGTGATTCCACTCCGGCGAAAAATGCTCTAGCTCTCGACCCATGCCGCACAAGGTCTTCCTCTCCCGCCTCAAACTCACGGATTTCCGCAACTATGCGGGCCTGTCGCTGCCGCTCGACGGGCGGCATGTCGTACTGACGGGACAGAACGGCGCAGGCAAGACCAATCTCATGGAAGCCGTTTCGTTCCTCTCGCCCGGCCGGGGCCTGCGCCGCGCCGCCTATGGCGACGTGCCGCGCGCCGGCAGTGCCAACGGCTTTTCCGTCTTCGCCACCCTCGAGGGCATGACAGGCGAGGTCGATATCGGCACCGGCACCGAAGGCGGCGAGGACGGACAGGCGCGGAAACTGCGCATCAACGGCACGCCGGCCCGCACGGTCGACGAACTGCTCGATCACCTGCGCGTGCTCTGGCTCACCCCTTCGATGGACGGTCTCTTCACCGGCCCCTCGGCCGACCGTCGCCGCTTCATCGACCGGCTCGTGCTGTCGCTTGATCCCGAGCACGGCCGCCGGGCGACGGATTTCGAGAAGGCGATGCGCGGGCGCAATCGCCTGCTCTCCGAACCGCGGCCCGACCCCGTCTGGCTGACGGGGCTGGAAAAGCAGATGGCCGAGCTGGGCGTCGCCATGGCCCATGCCCGCCACGAACTCGTCGGTCTCCTCTCAGGCCTGGTGGAGGCGGCGCGCGACGACGGGCCGTTCCCCTCCGCCACGATGCGCCTGTCCGGCTTTCTCGACGAGGAATGGCTGCGCCCGGCCTACGAGGTCGAGGAGATCTATCTCGAGATGCTGCAAAACGGCCGCTACCGCGACGCCGCCGCCGGCCGCACCCTGGACGGCCCGCACCGCGCCGACCTCCTCATCCGCCACCGCGAGAAGGACATGGAGGCCGAGCGCTGCTCGACGGGCGAACAGAAGGCATTGCTTGTCGGTCTCATCCTCGCCCATGCCGGTCTCGTGGCCAGCATGACGGGCCATGCGCCGGTGCTGCTGCTCGACGAAATCGCCGCCCATCTCGACGAAGGCCGCAGGGCCGCGCTCTTCGACCGCGTCGATGCGCTCGGCGGCCAGGCCTTCATGACCGGCACCGACCGTGCGATGTTCGATGCGCTTGGCGCGCGCGCGCAGTTTCTCACCGTCTCGAACGGAGGCATCCTTTCATGACCGACCCGCTGAGTTCCGAAGAGATCGACCGCTACCGCCGCCATATCGTGCTCGCCGAGATCGGCGGGGCAGGCCAGCAGAAGCTGAAGGCGGCCCATGTGCTGATCGTCGGGGCAGGCGGCCTCGGCGCGCCGGTCATCCAGTATCTCGCCGCCGCGGGCATCGGCCATATCGGCGTTCTCGACGACGACACGGTCTCTCTTTCCAACCTGCAACGCCAGGTGATCCACGACACCGCGGGCCTCGGCACGGCGAAGATCGCCAGCGCCGAGGCGGCGGTTTCCCGTCTCAACCCGCATGTGCGCTTCACCGGCATCGCCGAGCGGCTTACCGCGGACAATGCCCCCCGCATGCTGGCCGGCTACGACCTTCTCATCGACGGTTCGGACAATTTCGATACGCGCTATGCCGCGGCCGATGCGGCGGAAGCAGCACGCATTCCGCTCGTCACCGGCGCCGTCGGCCGCTTCGACGGGTCGCTGACGGTGCTGAAGCCCTATACGGCTGGCGCGGACGGGGCGCTCAATCCCGGCTACCGCGATCTCTTCCCCTCCGCCCCGCCGCCCGGCGTCGTGCCCGCCTGCGCGGAGGCCGGCATCGTCGGCGCGCTGACGGGCGTCATCGGCACGCTGATGGCGATGGAGGCGATCAAGCTGGTCACGGGCGCCGGCGAACCACTGGTCGGACGGCTGCTGCTCTACGACGGGCTGGCTGCGCGATTCGAGACGCTGAAATACAAGCGGCGCACACCGGAGGCCCGATGACGGATATCGTCGAGATCGGCCCGGATTTCGACCGCTGGGAGGATCTGCTGGGGCTCATCCTTGCGGCCTTCGCTTCCATGGACGGCATCATCGACCCGCCGTCGTCCGCCCATCTGTTGACGCCGGAGACGCTTGCCGCCAAGGCCCAGCAGGAGATCGCCTTCATGGCAGAGGATGGAGAGGCCCTCGTCGGTTGCATCTTCTGCCGGCCTGAAGACGGGGCGCTCTATATCGGCAAGCTCGCGGTTGCCGGCAACCAGCAGGGCAAGGGTCTCGGCCGTCGCCTGCTGGAGCGCGCCGAAGCGCTCGCCCGCGCAAGGAACCTGCCGGCCCTGCGGCTCGAAACCCGCATCGAGCTGACCGCCAACCATGAAACCTTCGCCCGCTGGGGTTTCGTGCGGACGGGCGCCTACGCCCATCCCGGCTTTACGCGCATCACCGCCATCGAGATGCGCAAGTCGCTTTAGACCCGGCTCGGCAGCACCCGGTCCGGCGGGCGGTGGCCGTCGAAGAAGGTGCGGATGTTGATCACCACCTTCTCGCCCATGTCGACGCGGCCCTCAATCGTCGCCGAGCTCATATGCGGCAGCAGAACGACCTTGCCTTCCGCGGCCAGCTTGAGGAGCTTCGAATTGACCGACGGCTCGTTCTCGAAGACGTCGAGGCCGGCGCCGGCGATCTTGCCTTCCCGCAGGCACTTGATCAGCGCCGTCTCATCGATGATGCCGCCGCGCGCCGTGTTGACGATGTAGCTGGTCGGCTGCATCAGCTCCAGGCGGCGGGCCGAAAGCAGGTGGAAGGTGGCGGGTGTCGAGGGGCAGTTGACCGAAACGATATCGACGCGGGCGAGCATCTGATCGAGGCTGTCCCAGTAGGTCGCTTCCAGCGCGTCTTCCGTCTGGGGATTCACGCGGTTGCGGTTGTGATAGTGGATGGAAAGGCCGAAGGCCTTGGCGCGCTTTGCGACGGCCGTGCCGATGCGGCCCATGCCGACGATGCCGAGACGCTTGCCCCAGATGCGCCGGCCGAGCATCCAGGTCGGCGACCAGCCCGACCATTCGCCCCGGCGGTCTGTAAGGATGCGTGCACCCTCCGCGAGGCGGCGCGGTGCGGCGAGGATCAGCGCCATCGTCATGTCGGCCGTATCCTCGGTCAGGACGTTCGGCGTGTTGGTGACGGTGATTCCCTTTCGCGCCGCCGCCTCCACATCGACATTGTCGACGCCGTTGGAGAAGCAGGCGATCAGCTTGAGTTGCGGCCCGGCCTGCTCAATCAGCGCGGCATCGATTCGGTCCGTCAGCGTCGGCACGAGCACGTCCGCGCTCTTCACGGCGGCGACGAGTTCGGGCTGGCTGCGCGGCGTGTCGTCGATGTTGAGTTCGGCGTCGAACAGTTCGCGCATCCGGGTCTCCACCACCTCTGGCAGGCGGCGGGTGATATAGACCTTCGGTTTTTTCTTCTGCGTCATGGGATGTTCCGGCGTCCTGTTGACGGGTCCTTAACCAAGTTGGGCAAGGATTGCTTCATCAGGGGCATTTTCTACCAGACCCGGTCGCGAAGACAATCCGCCCATGGGGCCGTTCCCGCGATTTGCCATCTTGCACCGGTCCGGCAGCCCGATGTCCTTCAAAAATATGTGCGGATTTTCCATGCGTAACCTTGTCGTGCGTCTCAGCCTTGCCGCCCTTGCGGGCATCCTCGTATCCGTCGCGGGCGTCCAGTTCGCCCATGCCCAGGCGGCCAAGGGCCCGAGCGGCCTGCCGTTGCCGCGCTTCGTCAGCCTGAAGGCCAAGAGCGTCAACCTCCGCGTCGGCCCCAGCGTCGATTATGCCGTGGCCTGGCGCTACCTCAAATCCGGCATGCCGGTGGAAATCATCCAGGAATACGATAACTGGCGCCGCATCCGCGATGCCGACGGCACCGAGGGCTGGGTGAACCAGGCGCTGCTCTCCGGCGAGCGTACCGCCGTCGCCGCACCGTGGATGCGCGGCAAGGGCGACAACATCTTCGTCAACATGCGCCGCGAAGGCATGCCGAACGCCACGCTGGTCGCCAAGATCCAGCCTGGCGTCGTGGTCAAGGTCGGCGAATGCAACGGCGACTGGTGCCGTGCCGAAGTGGACGGCACGGCCGGCTGGGTCTCGCAGAACGAGATCTGGGGCGCCTATCCCGGCGAAGCCTTCAAATAAGGCCGGCCTTTCGGCCTTCTTCCGCCAGCGACAGCAGCGGCCGAGGGCCGACCTGCTGGATGACGAGGCCGGCGGCAAGGCTGCCGAGGCGGCCGCAATCGGCCAGCGAACGACCCGCCGTATAGCCGTACAGGAAGCCGGCGGCGTAGAGATCGCCTGCGCCCGTCGTGTCGACCACGCTCGGCACGCTGATCGCGTCCACCTTGGTCCGCTCGCCCTTCGTCAGGATGACCGAGCCTTCCTCGCTCATCGTGACGGCTGCAAGCCGGCAATCCTCAGCGATGCGCGTCAGGGCTTCCTCGAAATCCTCGGTCTCGTAGAGCGCCAGCGCTTCGGCCTTGTTGGCGAAGACGATGTCGATGGTGCCGGAGCGCATGAGATCCAGGAACTCGCCGCGATAGCGGTGGACGCAGAAACTGTCGGACAGCGTCATCGACATTTCGCGGCCATTGGCATGGGCGATGCGGGCGCATTCGCGGATCGCATCCTTGGCGCGCGGCGGATCCCACAGATAACCCTCGAAATAGGTGACCTTGGCATCGGCGACGACCTGCTCCTCGACATCCTCAGGGCCAAGCTCGACGCAGGCGCCGAGATAGGTGTTCATCGAGCGCTCACCGTCCGGCGTCACGAAGATCATCGAGCGGGCGGTCGGCGGCGTGCCCTGAAGCGGCTTCGTCTCGAAATGCACGCCCTGGGCGCGGATGTCATGGATGAAGATGTCGCCGAGCTGGTCGTTCGCGACCTTGCCGAAATAGGCGGCCTTGCCGCCGAAGCTGGCAACGCCCGAGGCGGTGTTGCCGGCGCTGCCGCCGGAGGCTTCGAGCGCCGGGCCCATGCGGGAATAGAGCAGTTCCGCCCGGTCCGCATCGATGAGGTTCATCGCGCCCTTGATGATGCCGTTGTCGGTGATGAAGTTCTCGTCGCAGCGCGCGATGATGTCGACGATGGCGTTGCCGACCGTCAGCACGTCGAATTTGGTCATGCGGAAGTCCCGTCTCGATTTGGTAAGAGCCGGGATTCGGTCTTAACGGATTTTGCGGAAGTTGAAAGAAAAAAGCCGCCACGCCGTTTCCGGCGGGCGGCTCGATGCCTCGGTGCGAGACCGATCAGTCCTTGGCGCGCTCGACGTAGGAGCCGTCTTCCGTCGCGATGACGACGCGCGTGCCGGCCGTGATGTGCGGCGGCACCAGCGTGCGGATGCCGTTCGACAGGATCGCCGGCTTGTAGGACGAGGAGGCCGTCTGGCCCTTGACGACCGGTTCCGTCTCGGTGATTTCGAGCGTGACGTGACGCGGCAGGTCGATGGCGATGGCAACGCCTTCATGCACCGACAGGATGACCGTCATGCCTTCCTGGAGGTAAGCCTTCAGGTCGCCGATGTCGTCATGCGACATGGTGAGCTGGTCGTAGCTTTCCGGGTTCATGAAGTGGAAGCCGTCGCCGTCCTCGTAGAGGTAGTTGTGCTCGCGGTCCTCGACGAAGGCGCGCTCGACCTGCTCGGTCGTGCGGTAGCGTTCGGAGACCTTCGTGCCGTCCGAGATGCGACGCATGTCGATCTGCGTGACCGGCGTGCCCTTGCCGGGGTGGAAGTTCTGCGCCGTCAGCACGACATAGAGCTTGCCTTCGACCTCGAGGACATTGCCCTTGCGGACGGAAGAGGCGATGATCTTTACCATAAGTCTTCCTTGTAACTGGATGGATCGCGTCGTAGAGGACCGCCAAGAGACGCTTTCCCGAACGCTGAAAAACCGTTTTCGGGGCCGCAACTATCCTATATTCCGGCAAAAGACCAGTCTCACCGCCGGTTCGGCTGAAGAAACCTGTCACATGAGCGCCACAAGCCCCAAGCCTTCGCCCTGGTGGACGCCCGACGTCCATGCCGACCGCCGGCCGTTCCTTCTCGCGCGCAACCGTATCCAGGCGGCGCTGCGCGGCTGGTTCGCGGCGCGTGATTTCATCGAGGTCGACACCGCGACGCTGCAGGTCTCGCCCGGCAACGAGGCGCATCTGCACGCCTTTGCGACCGCCGCCATCGGCCATGCCGGCACCGCGACGCCGCTCTACCTGCACACCTCGCCGGAATTCGCCTGCAAGAAGCTCCTGGCAGCCGGCGAGCAGCGCATCGCCTGCTTCGCCCATGTCTACCGCAACCGCGAGCGCGGGCCGCTGCACCATCCCGAATTCACCATGCTGGAATGGTACCGGGCAGGCGAGACCTATGACGTGCTGATGGCGGACTGCGGCGCGATGCTCACGCTTGCCGCCGAGGTCACGGGCGCGACGATGCTGAGCTATCGCGGCGCGACCTGCGACCCGGCACTCACCCCGGAGCGGCTGACCGTCGCCGATGCCTTCACGCGGCATGCCGGCATCGACCTTCTCGCGACGATCCACACCGACGGCTCCACGGATCGCGAGGGTCTTGCCGCGCGCCTGCGGACGGCCGGACTGCGGGTCGCCGCGGACGATACCTGGGCCGACCTCTTCAGCCGCGTGCTGGTGGAGAAGGTGGAGCCGGAACTCGGCTTCGGCCGCGCCACCATCCTGTGCGAATATCCAACGGCCGAGGCCGCGCTGGCGCGGCCCGCCCCGCACGATGGGCGCGTCGCCGAGCGCTTCGAGCTCTATGCCTGCGGCGTGGAACTCGCCAATGCCTTCGGCGAACTGACGGACGCTACCGAGCAGCGCCGCCGCTTCGAGCTGGAAATGGCGGAGAAGGCCCGCGTCTACGGCGAGACCTATCCGCTCGACGAGGATTTCCTCGCCGCGCTCGCCCTCATGCCCGAGGCGAGCGGCATTGCGCTCGGCTTCGACCGGCTGGTCATGCTGGCGACGGGCGCCGCGCGCATCGACCAGGTGCTCTGGGCGCCGGTCGCGGAGACGCAGGCATGACGGCCGCGCGCAGCCTGACGACAGTCGCCGAACTCGTGGATGCCGGCCTCGTCTCCGAGGCCGGGCGCGCCGGCGCTACGGCCGTGGCCGATCGGTATGCCGTCGCCATCACGCCGGCGCTGGTGCCGCTGATCGACCGGAACGATCCGCACGATCCCATCGCCCGCCAGTTCGTTCCCGATGCGGCCGAACTCGTCACCCTGCCGGAAGAGCGCGCCGACCCGATCGGCGACCTTGCCCACAGCCCCGTCGAGGGCATCGTGCACCGCTATCCGGACCGCGTGCTGCTGAAGGCCGTGCATGTCTGCCCGGTCTATTGCCGCTTCTGTTTCCGCCGCGAGATGGTGGGACCGGAAGGGCTCGGCACGCTGTCCGCCAAGGCGCTGGATGCCGCCATCGCCTATGTCGCGGAACGGCCGGAAATCTGGGAAGTCATCCTGACGGGCGGCGATCCGCTCGTGCTTTCCCCGCGCCGCCTGCAGGCGATCCTGGAACGGCTGGCCGCCATCGCGCATGTGAAGATCGTGCGCTTCCACACCCGCGTGCCGGTGGTCGATCCCGCACGGGTCGACGCCGCCCTCATCGCCGCGCTGAAAGCCTCCGGCAAGACGACCTATGTGGCGCTTCACGCCAACCATCCCCGCGAATTCACGGCCGAGGCAAGCGCCGCCATAGGACGCATCGTCGATGCGGGCCTGGTAATGATCAGCCAGACCGTGCTGCTCAAGGGTGTCAACGACGATGCCGCCGTATTGGCCGACCTGATGCGCACCTTCGTGGAAAACCGCATCAAGCCCTATTACCTGCACCACCCGGACCTTGCGCCCGGCACCGCGCATTTCCGCCTGACGCTCGCCGAGGGCCGGGCGCTGGTCGAAGGGCTGCGCGGCCGCGTTTCCGGCCTCTGCCAGCCGGCCTATATCCTCGATATTCCCGGCGGGCACGGCAAGGTGCGGGCGGATTCCACGGCGGTGGAGGAGGCGGGCGACGGTTGTTTCCGCGTGCGCGACTTCCGCGGTAAGACCCATGCCTATCCGCCGGGCGAGGAACAGGCGTAACCTGGCCTTTCTCTCGCGAACACGCCGCCCTCTTCTCCATCCTGCCGGATCAAATCGGAAGGATGGCGGGTTCTGGCTGAGGGTCGGCAGCGGCAACGATGTGCGCCGCCGCCCTTCGCGTCAGGCCGATCTCAAAACTCTTCCCAATCCCCGTCATTCCCCTTGTCCTGCCGCACGCCAAGCGCACCGGCGAGTTTTTCGCTGAGGGCGAGGGCGGGCGAGGTGACGGGGCGGGACCTTTCGGAGGCGGCCTTGATGTTCCATTGACCGGGAGACTTGCGCGCGACCTTGGGTTCCGGCGCGGGCGCGACCGGCGGCGCCGGGGGCGTGGCCGGCACGATATGCAGATGCGGCGCGTGCATGGTGCGGCCGGGAGCCGCGGCGCCGCCGACGTCGAACCGGGCGATCAGGGCATTCAGCGCCTGCACTTCCGAGGCGAGGCCATGGCTGGCCGCCGTGGTCTCCTCCACCATGGCGGCATTCTTCTGTGTGCCCTGGTCCATGGCGTTGACCGCCGTGTTGATCTCAGAAAGGCCGGTCGACTGTTCGCGCGCGGCCTCCACGATGGCCTGGACGTGGCCGTTGATCTCCTGAACCTCGGTGACGATGGTCTGCAGCGAGCGCCCGGTATCGCCGACCAGCGACACGCCGGCGCGCACCTGCTCGCCGGACGTATTGATCAGCGTCTTGATCTCCTTGGCCGCCTTGGCCGAACGCTGGGCAAGCTCGCGCACCTCCTGCGCCACGACCGCAAAACCCTTGCCGGCCTCTCCCGCACGCGCGGCTTCCACGCCGGCATTGAGCGCAAGCAGATTGGTCTGGAAGGCGATCTCGTCGATGACGCCGATGATGCTGGTGATCTCGCTGGAGGACTTCTCGATCTCCTGCATGGCCGCGACGGCGCGGCGCACGATTTCGCCGGATTTTTCCGCGCCCGAACGGGTGCGGGCGACGAGCGCGCCGGCTTCTTCCGCCCGGCGGGTCGAATCCTTGACGGTGGTGGTGATTTCTTCCAGCGCGGCGGCGGTCTCCTCGACGGAAGCGGCCTGCTGCTCGGTGCGGCGCGACAGATCGTCGGCGGCAGCGCGGATCTGGCTCGCCCCGGCATCGATCGCCCGGGCGTTCTCGCCGACTTCGCGCAACGCATCGCTGAGGCGCGCGACGGAGGCGTTGAAATCCTCTCGCAAGCGGTCGAGATCGCCGTCGAAGGGTTTATCGATACGGCAGGTCATGTCGCCGCCCGCAAGCCTGCCCAGCGCTTCTGCAAGGCTGGCGACGGCCTCCTGCACGCGGCCGCTGTCGCGGGTACGCTCGGCGTCGCGGGCATGGCGCTCGCTCTCGGCCCGCCGGCGGTCGTCCTCACCCTGACGCTCCAGGCGCTGGCGCTCGGCGGCGTTGTCGCGGAAAACCGCGACCGTACCCGCCATCTCGCCGATCTCGTCCGTGCGGTCGGCATGGGCAATGGCAGCAGCCGTATCGCCCGAAGCGAGGCGCTTCATCGCACCGGCAAGGCCGTTCAGCGGCTTCACGACGCGGCGGTTGACGAGGAAGACGGCCGCAATGGCAAGGCCCATTGCGGCGGCGAGCGCGGCCCAGGTCAGCGCGAAGGCGGTGCCTTCCTCGCCGCGGGCGGCCTGGATCGTCTCGTCCGTCACCGCCTGGGTGCGCGCGACGAGGTCGTTGAGCGACGTTGTGATCGCATCGGCGCTCGCCTGCATCGGCCCCTTGTAGACTTCCAGCGCCGGGCCCTTGGCCGCGATGGCAGAGAACTGGATCAGCTTGGCCGCATCATCGAGATAGGTCTTCAGCGTCGCCTTGATGCCGTCGACCTCGGTGACCGTGGCCGCATCCGCGCTGTTGGCGGCGGCGTAGGATGCCACCATGCCGGCAAAGGCGTCCGCCCGTTCCTTGATGCGCGCCTCGACGCGGCCGATCTCGTCCGGGTCCATCGACAGGAGGTGTTCGGAATAGGTGGCGTTGAGTTCGGCGAAAGCGTGGCTAAGCTGCAGGATCGCGCTCATCTGCGGCATGCGCTCGGTGCCGATGCGCTCGATATGGCCGGTCATCGCCGAGAGGGAACGGAAAGCGACGGCGCCTTGCAGCGCGCCCAGAACGACCATGAGGGCAAAAAGCGCGGGCAGGAGCCTGCTGATCCGAACATTACGCATGACAGTTCCCTGATTTTCTGGCGGCCCGGCTTCCTGCGGGTGCGCGAAAGTCTAGGAGCGGCCGTTTAACGCGGGCTTAATGCCGGCCGTCGCGACGCGCCTTGCCGCCGGCTTTTCCACATCCTACATGCGAGGGCGAACAGGAGTTTTCGATGATCTTCGACGCTGCCCGGCTTTCGCTCGCCAATCTTTTCGCGCCCGAGACGCGCAGCGTCTTCTGGAAGGTCCTGGGCCTCACCTTCCTTGCCCTCGTCGTTCTCTGGTTCGGCCTGCGCGAGAGCTTCATCGCCTTCGCCTGGCCATGGCTCGAGGGGGCGATGATGCCGGACCTGCCGCAATGGGCCGGCTGGCTCACCTTCGTCTTCGGTATCGTCGCCAGCCTCGGCCTGGCACTCGGCCTTGCCTTGCTGCTGGCACCCGTGACGGCGATCATCGCCGGCTTCTTCCTCGACGACGTCGCCGAGGTCATCGAGAAGCGCGACTACGCCGCGGACAGGCCGGGCGTCGCGCTGCCACTCGGACAGGCGATCGCCGGCTCCGTCAAGTTCCTCGGCATCGTCCTCCTCGGCAACCTCCTCGCCCTGTTCCTGCTGTTCATTCCCGGCGTCAATCTCGTCGCCTTCTTCCTCGTCAACGGCTACCTGCTCGGCCGGGAATTCTTCGAATTCGCGGCGATGCGCCACCGCACGCCGGCGGAAGCGCGGCTGTTCCGCGCCAAGCACGCGTCCACGGTGCTCATCGCGGGCATGCTGGTGACGGCCTTCCTGGCGATCCCGGTCGTCAACCTGCTGACGCCGCTCTTTGCCGCCGGACTGATGGTGCATCTGCACAAGGCGCTGAGCCGCAAGGACCCCGGCTTTTCACTGCGGCAGAACTGACGCGTCGTACAGCGCCGCATAATCCGCGTTTGGCGGGATCGGCTTGATCACGTCGATCAGCACCCCGTTGGGATCGGCGGTGATGAAGTGGCGCTGGCCGAAATCCTCGTCCCTGATATCGCGCAGGATCGGGAGGCCCGCGGCGCATAGGGCCGCATAGACGGCATCCACATCCTCGACCTCGAAATTGAGCAGCAGACCCGAGACCTTGCCGCGGCCCACGGCCGGGATCGTCTCGTGGCTGCCGTCGAGCACGGCGAGCGTCACCTTCTCGTCCTCCTTCGACTGGAGGTGGACATACCAGTCGCTGGTGAAGAGAGCTTCGAAGCGGAAATGCGCCTCGTAGAAGGCCACCGTGCCAGCGACATCGTCGGTCATGATCACGGGATAGTAACTGGTCGTCTTCATCGCTTTCCCTTTCGTTGGATTTAACATACAGTCTGTATGTTTCCATCAATTAACATACATTCTGTTTGTATGTAAAGAGGCGCAATGGCACGCAGCAACAAGGAACGCACGGAGGCGACACGCCTCGCCCTGATCGAGGCCGCACGGCGGCTTTTCGTGGAAAAGGGCTATGCGGAGACGGCGACGCCCGACATCGTGGCCGAGGCCGGGGTGACGCGCGGCGCGCTCTACCATCACTTCGAGGACAAGAGGGCGCTCTTCCGCGCCACGCTGGAACGCGAGGCCGAAGCGGTGGCGTCGCATATCGAAGCCGTCTCCATACCGGCGGGCTCCGCGCGGGCGGCGCTGCTGCTCGGCGCGTCGGCCTATTTCGACGCGATGGCGGTGCCTGGCCGCACGCGCCTGCTGCTGCTCGAAGCGCCGGCCGTGCTCGGTTTCGAGGCGGTGAGCGACATCGACCGGGACAATGCCGAGGGCACGCTGAAGACGGGTCTTGCCGGCCTGCTCGGGCCGGGCGCGGACGCCGGAAAGCTGGAGGCGCTGACCGGCCTCCTCTCCGCCGCCTTCGACCGGGCGGCAATCGCCATCGAGGCGGGCGCCGACCGGAAAGCCTATGAGGACGCGATCGCGGCGCTTCTCGACGGGCTCGTCAGGGCGTAGGGCCGAACATCTGCGCCGGCAGCTCGACCAGCGGGGCCGGTATGTCGCAGGTCTTTTCCGGCGACTTGCAGAGATCGGCAATCACGCAGCGCTCGCATTCGGGCTTGCGCGCCTTGCAACAGTACCGCCCGTGCAGGATCAGCCAGTGATGGGCGTGGTAGAGATATTCGTCGGGGATGAGCCGCATCAGCTTCTCCTCAACCTCGTCCGGCGTCTTGCCGGGCGCGAGGCGCAGGCGGTTGGCGATGCGGAAGATATGCGTATCGACCGCCATCGTCGCCTGTCCGAAGGCCATGGAGAGCACGACATTGGCCGTCTTGCGGCCGACGCCCGGCAGCATCACCAGCTCCTCGCGGGTGCGCGGCACCTCGCTGCCGAAGCGGTCGACGAGCATCTGGCTGAGCGCGATGACGTTCTTCGCCTTGTTGCGGTAAAGCCCGATCGTCTTGATGTAGTCGCGGACCTTCTCCTCGCCGAGCGCGAGCATCTTTTCCGGCGTGTCGGCGATCTTGAAAAGCGCGCGCGTCGCCTTGTTGACGCCGGCATCCGTCGCCTGGGCGGACAGCGCCACGGCGACGACGAGCGTGAACGGATTCACATGCTCCAGCTCGCCCTTCGGCTCCGGCCGCTGGATGGAGAAGCGCCGGAAGATTTCCTTCAGTTCGTCCTGCGAATAGAGGCTCTTCACCCGCGCGGCCGGCTTGCGGCGCTGCGGGGCGGGGGGCGCGTTCTTTTTGGTCTTTCCGTTTTCCATCCTGCTTCTATAGTCATGCGTCATGACCCAAGGCAACGCCGACATCACGATGAACGACCTGCCGGTCTTTTCCGCCGAGCTGCACCCCTATCGCTCGCTCGGACGGAACGGGCACCGCGTGTTCTTCATCATCGCGGGCGCGCTCAGCTTCGCCCATATGGCCGTCTTCATGATCTCCGGCGCCTGGCCGGTGGTCATGTTCTTCGGCGTGGATTTCCTGATCCTCTTCGGCGCCTTCTGGCTGAACAACCGCGCGGCCAAGGCGAAGGAAATCGTCTCGCTCTCGCGCACCAACATTTCCATCCGCAAGATCAGCCCGGCCGGCAAGGAGACGGAGACCGTCTTCAACCCGTTCTGGGCGCGCTTCCTTGTCTCGCGCAAGGCCAAGATCGGCATCACCGCCATGCGCCTGCGCGGCAACGGCCGCGAGACCGAGATCGGCACCTTCCTGCCGCTCGACGACCGCGAGCGCTTCGCCTCCGCCTTTTCCGGCGCGCTTGCCCGCGTGAAGCGGGGATATTAGGGATCGGCAGGAATCGGGTGGCGAGCACGCCAAGGGCGTGCTTTTCTGGCGGCACAGGAGAAGAACGATGAATATTGCCGCGACGTTGCAGACCGACATCACCCCCGAAGGCGACGACTACACGACCGTCCGCCGCGTCATCGAGATGATCACCGAGGATTATCGCGACCAGCCGGGGCTGGAGGATATTGCCGGCCGTCTCGGCCAGTCGCCGACACAGTTGCAGAAGACCTTCACCCGCTGGGCCGGCCTTTCACCGAAAGCCTTTCTGCAGGCCGTGACGCTCGACCACGCCAAGCGCCTGCTGCGCCAGGAAGAGCTGCCGCTGCTCGAAACGAGCTTCGAGGTGGGCCTTTCCGGCCCCGGCCGGCTGCATGATCTCTTCGTCACGCACGAGGCCATGTCGCCCGGCGAATGGAAGGCGCGTGGGGCGGGCCTGACGATCCGCTACGGCCTGCACCCCTCCCCCTTCGGCCAGGCGCTCGTGATGATCACCGACCGGGGGCTCGCCGGCCTTGCCTTCACCGACGAGACGGACGGCATGGATGCCTTCGAGGACATGTCCTCGCGCTGGCCGAATGCCGACTATGTCGAGGACCGCGAGGCGACCGCCGCCTATGCGGAACGTATCTTCGACCCGGAGCGCTGGGACCCGAAGGAGCCGCTGCGCGTCGTGCTGATCGGTTCGGATTTCCAGGTCCGCGTCTGGGAGGCGCTGCTGCGCATTCCCATGGGCTGCGCCGTCACCTATTCCTCCATCGCCGAAAAGCTCGGCCAGCCGACCGCCTCGCGCGCCGTCGGCGCTGCCGTCGGCCGCAATCCCATCTCCTTCGTGGTGCCCTGCCACCGGGCGCTGGGCAAGAGCGGCGCACTCACCGGCTACCATTGGGGCCTGACGCGCAAGCGCGCCATGCTGGGCTGGGAATCGGGCAAGGCCTGAAACGCAAAAGGCCGGCGTCTTCGCCGGCCTTCGTCTTTTCGGGCGGAGCGTTCGTCACTGGATGAGGATCGCCCTGAAGTCGTTGACGTTCGTGCCGGTCGGGCCGGGCACGAAGAGATCGCCCAGCGCATCGAAGACGGACCAGCTGTCATTGCGCGACAGGAACTCGGCCGCATCCTTGCCCTTGTCGGCGAAGCGCGCAACGGTGGTCCCGTCGGCGAAGGCGCCGGCATTGTCCTCCGAACCGTCGATACCGTCCGTATCGGCCGCCAGCGCAAACAGGCCTTCGAGGCCATCGGTGGCGCAGGCGAAGGAAAGCAGGAACTCGCCGTTGCGGCCGCCCTTGCCCTTGCCCTTGATCGTCACGGTGGTTTCACCGCCCGAGAGAATGACGACGGGTTTGCGGAACGGCCGGTCGCGGCGCACGACTTCCGCCGCAATGGCGGCATGGACACGGCCGACTTCCGAAGCCTCGCCCTCGATGGCGTCCGACAGGATGACGGCTTCGACGCCGGCCTTCTTCGCGGCTTGCGCTGCGGCTTCCAGCGAGACGGCGGCGGAGGCGACCAGCTTCACCTCGTTGCGGGCAAAGCGCGCGTCCGACGGCAGCGGCGGCTCGTCCTTGCCGTCGCGGATATGGCGCATGACGGCTTCGGGCAGGTCGAGGCGGTAGCGCTCGATGAGGCGGAGCGCATCGGCGCGGGTCGTCGCATCGGCAATGGTGGGACCGGAGGCAACGAGGGCGGGATTGTCGCCCGGAATATCGGACACGACCAGCGAGACGACGCGGGCCGGATGAGCGAGCGCGGCAAGGCGGCCGCCCTTGATGCGCGAGACCTGCTTGCGCACGGCGTTCATGGCGCTGATCGGCGCGCCGGAGGCGAGCAGGGCCTTGTTGACGGCAATCTCGTCGGCAAGCGTCAGGTCGCCGGCGGGCGCCGGCAGAAGGGCCGAGCCGCCGCCGCAGACGAGGGCGACGACAAGGTCGTCTTCCGTCAGGCCGCGTACGGCGGCCATCAGCCGGCCGGAAGCAAGAAGGCCGCTGTCATCGGGCACGGGATGGGCGGCTTCGAGGATTTCGATGCGTTCGCAGGCCACCGCATAGCCGTAGCGCGTGACGACGACGCCGGTCAGCGGCGCGTCCCACAGGCGCTCGAAGGCGCGGGCCATCTGCGCGGCGCCCTTGCCGGCGCCGATCACCACCGTGCGGCCCTTCGGCTTTTCCGGCAGGTTGGCGGCCAGGACCTTGTCCGGGTCGGCGGCGGCGACCGCAACGGAAAAGAGGTTTTCAAGAAAGGCGCGCGGATCGGCGACAGGCGGCATGCGGTTCCTCCAAATCATGCGGGCAAACAGGCGGGCGTATCATATTAAACAGCCCCTCATCCGCACGCCAGCGCCGTCTCCTGCGAAACGGCCGGCGGGATGAGAGGCTGTCTTTCCTCCTCCAGAAAGGATGACCGGGCGGGGCTCCCCTCCCCGCCCGGTCAGGCCGTCATGCGACGGCGTGGTTCGCCATGCGCTCCAGCGCCGTGACGAGACCTGAGTGATCGAGACCTGCATCGCCATGGGCGGCGCACTGATTGAAGAGTTCCTGCGTCGAAGCCGTGTTGGGCAGCGAAACGCCCAGCGTCTTGGCGCCCTGGAGAGCCAGGTTGAGGTCCTTCTGGTGCAGCGAGATGCGGAAGCCCGGATCGAAAGTACGCTTGACCATGCGCTCGCCGTGCACTTCGAGAATGCGCGAGGAGGCAAAGCCGCCCATCAGCGCCGAGCGCACGCGTGCCGGATCGGCACCGGCCTTGGAGGCGAAGACGAGGGCTTCGGCAACGGCTTCGATGGTGAGCGCCACGATGATCTGGTTGGCGACCTTGGTCACCTGGCCATCGCCGCAATCGCCAACGAGCGTGATGTTCTTGCCCATGAGCTGGAAGAGCGGAAGCGCCCGGTCGAAGGCTTCCTGCGAACCGCCGGCCATGATGGAGAGCGATGCGTTCTTGGCGCCGACTTCACCGCCCGAGACCGGACCGTCGACATATTCCGCGCCGGTTTCACGGATCTTCTTGGCGAATTCCTTGGTGGCGATCGGCGAGATCGAGCTCATGTCGATGACGAGCTTGCCGGCCTTGAGGCCAAAGGAGACGCCGTTCTGGCCGAAGAGCACGTCTTCGACTTCCGGGGTGTCGGGCAGCATCAGGATGATCGTGTCGACCGTTTCGGCAAGCGCCTTCGGGCTCTCGACGATCTGCAGGCCGTTGTCGACCAGATCCTTGTGCGGCGGGATGAAGAACTTCGAGGTGAAGACGGTGTGGCCAGCGTTCTGAAGGTGGCGCGCCATGGGGGTGCCCATGATGCCGAGGCCGATGAAACCGATATTTGCCATGATCTAACTCCCAGTCTTGAAAAAATGTGGTTCAGCGGCCGACTTCAGCGAGCCAGCCGAGGCCTTCCTCGGTGGTCGTGCGCGGCTTGTATTCGCAGCCGATCCAGCCGTCATAGCCAAGCGCATCGAGCGTCTTGAACACGAAGGGATAGGCGATCTCGCCGGTGCCCGGCTCGTTGCGGCCCGGATTGTCGGCAAGCTGCACATGGGTGATCTGCCCCTGGTGCTTCTTGAAGGTGCCGATCAGTTCGCCTTCGGTGCGCTGCTGATGGTAGAGGTCGTACTGGATGTAGAGGTTGTCGGAGCCGACTTCCGCGATGATCGAGGCCGCCTGGTCCGGGGTGTTCAGGTAGAAGCCCGGAATATCGAAGTGGTTGATCGGCTCGATCAGCAGCTTGATGCCGTGCTTGCCGAGTTCGCTTGCCGCGAGCTTGAGGTTCGCAACGAAGGTGGAGCGCAGCACGCTGTCGGACACACCGGCCGGTGCGATGCCCGACAGGCAGTTGATCTGCTTGCAGCCGAGCGTCGTCGCATAGTCGATGGCCTTGGCGACGCCTTCGCGGAACTCGTCCACACGATCCGGCAGGACCGCGATGCCGCGCTCGCCGCCAGCCCAGTTGCCGGCCGGCAGGTTGTGCAGGACCTGGGTCAGGCCATGCTTGTCAAGTTCGGCGCGGATCGCTTCCTTGTCGAAATCGTAGGGGAAGAGATACTCGACGCCCTCGAAGCCGGCCTTCGCGGCCAGGGCGAAGCGCTCCATGAAGGGCGCTTCGTTGAAGAGCATGGTCAGGTTGGCCGCAAATTTCGGCATGGTCGTCTCCCTTTATCCGGTGCGTTCCAGGAAAGCCGCCGGGCGGCTCTCCTGCAACAGCTTGTCCTTAGTCGAGCAGCGCTGCCAGCGTCGCCGTCGGGGCATCTTCGCCGCGTTCCGCCAGTTCCTCGAACTCGACAACGGCGTTGATGTCGGCACCCATGGCGATGTTGGTGACGCGCTCGAGGATGAACTCGATGACGACGGGAACCTGGTGTTCCTTCATCAGCTTCTGGGCCGTGTTGAAGGCTTCCTGGAACTCGTTGGCGCTGCGGACGCGGATGGCCTTGCAGCCGAGACCTTCGGCAACCGCGACGTGGTCAACACCGTAGCCGGCTTCCGAGTCGCCGTTCGCATTGATGTTGTCGAAGGCGAGCGAGACCTCGAAGTCCATGTTGAAGCCGCGCTGCGCCTGGCGGATGAGGCCGAGATACGAGTTGTTCACGACGACATGCAGGTAGGGCAGCTTGTGCTGGGCGCCGACAGCCAGTTCCTCGATCATGAACTGGAAGTCGTAGTCACCCGACAGAGCGACGATCGGACGGTCCGGATCGGCGGCGCGAACGCCGAGCGCTGCCGGCAGCGTCCAGCCGAGCGGGCCGGCCTGGCCGCAGTTGATCCAGTTGCGCGGCTTGTAGACATGCAGGAACTGCGCGCCGGCGATCTGGCTGAGGCCGATGGTCGAGACGTAGCAGGTGTCGCGGTCGAAGGCCTTGTTCATTTCTTCGTAGACGCGCTGCGGCTTCAGCGGCATCTGGTTGAAGTGCGTCTTGCGCAGCATGGTGCGCTTGCGCTCGCGGCATTCGTCGCCCCAGACGGACCAGTCGCGCAGCTTGCCGGCGGCCTTCCATTCCTTGGCGACTTCGATGAAGACCTTCAGCGCGGCGCCGGCGTCGGAGACGATGCCGAAATCCGGAGTGAAGACGCGGCCGATCTGGGTCGGCTCGATGTCGACATGAACGAAGGTGCGGCCTTCCGTGTAGGTCGGGATGTTGCCGGTGTGGCGGTTTGCCCAGCGGTTGCCGATGCCGAAGACGAAGTCGGAGGCGAGCAGCGTGGCGTTACCGTAGCGATGCGAGGTCTGCAGACCGCACATGCCGGCCATCAGCGGATGGTCGTCCGGGATCGTGCCCCAGCCCATCAGGGTCGGGATGACGGGAACGCCGACCGTTTCGGCGAACTCGACCAGGAGGTCCGAAGCGTTGGCATTGATGATGCCGCCGCCGGCGACGAGCAGCGGGCGCTCGGCGGCGTTCAGCATGGTCAGGGCCTTCTCGGCCTGGGCGCGGGTCGCAGCCGGCTTGTAGGGCTCGAGGGGCTCGTAGGCGTCGATGTCGAATTCGATTTCGGCGAGCTGGACGTCGATCGGCAGGTCGACCAGGACGGGGCCCGGACGGCCCGAACGCATCGTGTGGAATGCCTTCTGGAAGACATAGGGAACGAGGCCCGGCTCCATGACGGTGACGGCCCACTTGGCGACCGGCGCCGCGATCTTGGCGATGTCGACAGCCTGGAAATCTTCCTTGTCGAGGCGGGCACGCGGCGCCTGGCCGGTGATGCACAGGATCGGGATCGAGTCGGCAGAGGCCGAGTAGAGGCCGGTGATCATGTCGGTGCCGGCGGGGCCGGACGTGCCGATGCAGACGCCGATATTGCCGGCGCTGGCACGGGTATAGCCTTCAGCCATGTGGCTTGCGCCTTCGACGTGGCGGGCCAGGACGTGGCGAACCGAGCCGCGCGCTCTCAGCGCCGAATAGAAGGGGTTGATCGCTGCGCCCGGTACACCGAAGGCACAATCGATGCCTTCCTTTTCCAGAACCAGGACCGCTGCATCGACAGCACGCATTTTAGCCATGGGAACTTCCTCCGTCTCTCGCAACGGAAGGTACCCCATTCCGATTTTCGCGCAACAGGAAAATGGAAATGCATCCCATCAGATGGAAATAAACATTTTCAACGAATCTGGAACAATCGCGCGCGGCAGGCTATGGCATGATGCGGCGACGAGGAGAGACCACCATGGCGGAGCATCAGGAAAAGACGAGAGGCCGGCCGGGACGCAAGGCGGGCGAGAACGCGGCGCCCTCCTCGGTGCAGGTTCTGGACAGGAGCCTGAAGCTGCTGGATCTGGTGGCACGGGCCGACGGCGCGGCGCTGACCGATCTTGCCGACCAGTCCGGCATGGCGCCATCCACGGTGCACCGGCTGCTCACCTCGCTCGCCCAGCACGGCATGGTGGCCCATGACGGGGAGACCGGCGCCTGGACCATCGGGGTCAAGGCCTTCGAGATCGGCACGGCCTATCTTCGCTTCCGCAAGCTCGGCACGATCAGCCGTCCATTCCTCAAGCAATTGATGGAAGGCTGCGGCGAGACCGCCAATATCGCCATCGAGGACGATGGCGACGTGGTGTTCATTTCTCAGGTGGAAAGCCATGCGCCGATGCGCGCCTTCTTCCGCCCCGGCCGGCGCGGACCGATCCACGCCTCCGGCATCGGCAAGGCGATCCTGTCGACCTGGCCGGAGGCGCGCATCGCCGCGCTGCTTTCCGGCCGCACGCTGCAGCATTTCACCGACAAGACGCGCGACAGCCTGCCGGCGCTGCTTTCCGACCTGGAAGCGATCCGCCGCCGCGGCTGGTCGATCGACGACGAGGAACATACGCTCGGCATGCGCTGCGTGGCCGCGCCGATCTTCGATGAATACGGCGAAGCCGTTGCCGGCATTTCCGTATCCGGCCCGGCGGTACGCCTGCCCGACGCCAAGGTGGATGCGCTCGGCCCTGTGGTCCGGGCCGCCGCGGAAGGCGTCACCAAGGCGATGGGCGGCCGGCTGACCGGCAAATAAAAACGCCGCCGGATCCGAAGGGACACGGCGGCGCGATTGATTTCAGCCCTGATCGGCCGTCAGGCGTTTTCCAGCAGACGACTTGCCGCCGCCGCGCGTTTTGCGCCCTTCGCCTTCATCGGCGTGCCGGCGACATAGACCTCCGCAACGCAGCGGTCGTCGCCCATGGTCTGAAGCACGAACAACTCCTCCAGCAGCGATTTCGCGGTGCGCATGCGATATTCCATCGCCGGCTTGGCGGTGGAATCGAGCACGACGATATCCGCATCCGCCCCCGCATGAAGCGAGCCGATATGCTTTTCGAGCCCGAGCGCGCGGGCGTTGCCGAGCGTCATGCGATAGAAGGAATTGAACGGCGTCAGCTTCTGGCCACGAAGGTGCAGCACCTTGTAGGCCTCGTCCATCGTTTCCAGCATGGAGAAACTGGTGCCTGCGCCGACATCCGTCGCCACCGACCAGCGTGCCCCGGCCTTGTCGAACCGGTCACGATCGAAGAGACCGGAACCCAGGAAGAGGTTCGAGGTCGGGCAGAAGACGCCGACGCTGCCGGTTTCGGCAAGAACCGCAATCTCCCGATCGCTCAGGTGAATGCAGTGACCGAGCAGCATGCGCTCGTTGAGAAGGCCGTAACGGGCATAGATGTCCGTATAGTCCTTGGCTTGCGGATAGAGCGAGGTCGCGAAGGCGATCTCGTCGTGGTTTTCCGAAAGATGGGTCTGGACGTAGCAGGTGGGATGCTCGGCGACGAGCGCCTGGCTCATCTCCATCTGCTCCGGCGTCGAGGTGATGGCGAAACGCGGACTGATCGCATAATGCGCGCGGCCGCGGCCGTGCCACTTCTCGATCAGCGCCTTCGTCTCGTCATAGCCCTGCTGCGGCGTGTCGCGCAGCGCGTCGGGCGCGTTGCGGTCCATCATCACCTTGCCGCCGATCATGCGCATGCCGCGCGCTTCGGCCGCCGAGAAATAGGCGTCGACGCTTTCGGGATGCACCGAGCAATAGGCAACGGCGGTGGTGGTGCCGTTCGACAGGAGTTCGTCGTAGAACCGGTCCGCCACGGCCGCCGCATGGGCGGCATTGGCGAATTTCTGCTCTTCGACGAAGATATAGGTGTTCAGCCATTCGAGGAGCTGGGCACCGTAGGAGGCGATCGCCTGAGTCTGCGGGAAATGCAAATGCGTATCGATAAGGCCCGGCAGAACGAGGTTGGGCCGGTGATCGGCCACCTCGACATCCGCGCCAGCAAGCTTGCCGATATCGGCATAATCGCCTGCGTCCACCACCTTGCCGTCACGAACGAGGACGGCACCGTCCTCGAAGTAACGGTAGGAGGTCTTGTCGTCGATGCCCTGGGGCTCGGCGACGAAGGTCAGCACCCGTCCGCGAATCAGGCGCTCGCTCATTGGGTCTTCTCGCCGCTGATCGCGCTTTCGTACCAGGCGACGAAGAGCTTGCGCTCCTCGTCCGAGACCTGGGTCACGTTGGCGGGGGGCATGGCATGCGAGCGGCCGGCCTGCAGGTAGATTTCCCGTGCATGGTTGGCGATCTCGGCATCCGTTTCGAGCGTCACGCCTTTCGGCGGCGTGACGATACCTTCCCAGCCCGGTTCCTTGGCGTGGCACATGGCGCAGCGCCCGGCGATGGTGTCGCGCACCTGCGGGAAGGCTTCTGCCGTGACGAAGGGCTGCTGGGCGGCCGAGACCTTGGCATCGGCGGTTTCACCGGTCAGCACCTTCGGCACCGTGGAGAGCCACATGATGATGACGAAGAGCAGGGCGGTGGCAAGCCAGGTCCAGGTCGGATTGCCCGTGCCGGCGTGCGTGGTGTTGAAGTAGTGGCGGATCGTGACGCCCATCAGGAAGACCAGCGACGCGATGATCCAGTTGAATTCCGTGCCGAATGCCAGCGGGTAGTGGTTCGACAGCATGAGGAACAGCACCGGCAGCGTCAGGTAGTTGTTGTGCGTGGAGCGCTGCTTGGCGATCTTGCCGTATTTCGGATCGGGCGTGCGGCCGGCGATGAGGTCGGCGACGACGATGCGCTGGTTCGGCATGATGATGAAGAACACGTTCGCCGACATGATCGTTGCCGTGAAGGCACCGAGATGCAGGAAGGCGGCGCGGCCCGTGAAGAGCTGCGTGTAGCCCCAGGCGACGACGACGAGGATGAAGTAGAGCGCCACCATCAGTCGCGTGTTGTCGTTGCCGAACGGCGACTTGCAGATGAGATCGTACATGATCCAGCCGAAGGCGAGCGAGCCGAGCGAGATGGCGATGGCCACCGGCTTGGAAACGTTCAGCACGTTCGGATCGATGAGATAGAGGTCCGCGCCTGCGTAATACAGGAGACAGAGCATGCCGAAGCCGGAGAGCCAGGTGACGTAGCTTTCCCATTTGAACCAGACGAGGTGCTCGGGCATCTTGGCCGGCGCCACCAGGTACTTCTGGATGTGATAGAAGCCGCCGCCGTGCACCTGCCACTCTTCGCCATGGGCGCCTGCCGGCAGGTCAGGGTGCTTCTTCAGGCCCAAGTCGAGGGCAACGAAATAAAAGGATGAACCGATCCAGGCGATGGCCGTGATCACGTGCAGCCAGCGGACTGCAAACATTATCCAATCCCAGGCTATGGCATATTCGTACATAGGGACCTCCTCCCGCTTTCCATGAACTTGTTTGCCATCAACTCATTTACCCGGAAATCCCGGTGAATCCCCAAGTCTTTCAAAAAAAACTAAAAGATGCCCGGCCACTTTGCTCCGCACGCCAATGTGGTAGAAAGAATCATGTCCTATCTCGATAATGTGCGCGTCTTCGTTCGCGTGGTCGAACTCGGTACTCTCTCGGCGGCGGGCCGCGACCAGCGCGTCACGCCGGCGGTCGCCAGCAATCGTATCAAGGAACTGGAGCGCCATCTCGGCGTGCGGCTGTTCAACCGCACGACGCGAAAGCTCTCGCCGACCGAACACGGCCGTGTCTTCTACGAAGGCGCGGTTAAGATCATCGAGGCGGTCAACGAGGCCGAGGCGGCCATCGCCGACCTTTCGCGCAATCCGAAGGGCTCGCTGCGCATCACCGCGCCCCTCGGTATCGGCCGGCGCCTCATCGCCTCCGGCATTCCGGAATTCCACGACAAGTATCCCGATATCGAGGTGCGGGTGCGCCTGTCGGACCACAATGTCGACATCCTCGCCGAAGGCGTCGACGTCGCCTTCAAGCTGGGCGTGCTGGAGGATTCCAACCTGCGCATGCGCGGCATCCTGAAATGCGAGCGCGTGCTCTGCGCGTCGCCCGCCTATCTCGCCCGCCGCGGCACGCCCGCACATGCCGATGCGCTGATCGCGGACCGGCACGACTGTCTGCTGCTGCGCTACCCCGGTTCGAAGGAATATTACTGGACGCTGGTGACGCCCGAAGGACCGCGCAAGTTCGAGGTCGGCGGTCCCTATGACAGCGACGACGGCGACGTGCTCACCCAATGGGCGCTGGAGGATCGCGGCATCATCAACAAGCCGCTCTTCGAGGTGAAAGCCCATCTGCAGGAGGGGCGTCTGGTGGAAATCCTCAAGGACAGCCCGCCTGCGACCGTGCAGCTTGCCGCGATCTATCCGCACAAGCGCTTCCAGGATCCGAAGGTGCGGTTGATGATCGATTTCATGGCCGAGCGCTGTCAACGCCTGATCGGCAAGCTTCTCGGCGAGACCTTTGCCCCCGAAGCCTCTAGCGACTGACGGCGTCTGCTGCATTCACCCGTTTTCCTGCCCAGGTCAGCGCCGCGGTCATAATCTCGGCCGCCGCCAGGGTGGCGATGACGGCGGGACGCTTGTCCTTCACCGCCGTGCCGCCGATCGGACAGACGAGCTTTTCGAAGAGATCCGGCTGGCCCGCCTCGCGCGACAGCCAGTTGCGGAAGGTGGCGCGTTTCGTCTTGGAGCCGATCATGCCGACATAGGCGGCATCCGGGCGTTTCAGCGCCTCGGCGGCGATCAGGAAATCGAGAGCATGGTCGTGGGTGAGAATCACGAAGCTGCTGCCGGCCGGCGCGTCGCGCACCACGGCCTCGGGCATGGCGGTGAGGCAGGTCTCGATGCGCGGCACCGTGGATGCGATCAGTTCGTCCTCGCGCGTATCGACGAGCACCACCCGGAGCGGCGCGAGCGAAAGCGCCATGGCGAGCGCATCGCCGACATGGCCGGCGCCGAAGACATAGACATGCGGACGCGAGGCCATCTCGCGGTCGCTGCGGGCGATGAGGTCCCGGCCGATGTCAGGCGTGACGCCGGCAAAGGACAGGCCGACGCGCCCGCCGCAGCACTGACCGATCTCCGGGCCAAGCGGTACGTTCATCGGCTCGGCGGCATGGCCTAGACGCAGCGCCCGGCGGGCATGGTCGATCGCCATATATTCGAGCTGCCCGCCGCCGATGGTGGCGAAGATCGCCCGCTCGGACACCAGCATCCAGGCGTCCGTGTCGCGCGGCGTGGAACCCGCCGCGCCCGTCACCTCGACAAGGATGACCGCCGGCTCGCGGCGCAGGAAATCCCGTATGTCTTCGCGCGCCGCCGGCATTGCTTCACCCCTTTTTCGCGGCTTTCAGCCGCTCGATGGTCATCAGCACCCGTTCAGGCGTCGCCGGGGCATCGAGACGCGGGCAGACCGTGTGATCCGCCACGCTCGCCACCGCATCCGACAGCGCATGCAGCACGGCAAGACCGAGCGGCAGCGGCGGCTCGCCGACCGCCTTGGAGCGGTGAATGGTCGGCTCATAGGCTTCCGACCAGTCGGTGAGCGCCACGTTGAAGATCTTCGGGCGGTCCGAGGCGAGCGGGATCTTGTAGGTGGAGGGTGCGTGGGTGCGCAGGCGCCCCTTGCCGTCCCACCACAGTTCCTCCATCGTCAGCCAGCCCATGCCCTGGATGAAGCCACCCTCGACCTGACCGATATCGATGATCTTGTTCAGCGAGCGGCCGGTATCGTGCAGGATATCGGTGCGTTCGACGACATATTCGCCGGTCAGCGTGTCGACGGAGACCTCCGAGCAGGCCGCGCCATAGGCATAGTAGTAGAAGGCGTGGCCACGGCCCTTGGAGCGGTCCCAGTGGATCTTCGGCGTTTTGTAGAAGCCGGCCGCCGAGAGCTGCACGCGCGCCGTATAGGCCTGCTTGACGAGGTCGTTGAAGGCGATCTCGGCATTGCCGATGCGCACGCGGTTCGGCAGGAAGACGACCTGGTCGCGCGGCACCTGATGGCTTTCCGCCGCGAAATCGATCAGCCGCTCCTTGATCTGGCGCGCCGCGTTCTGCGCAGCCATGCCGTTGAGGTCGGCGCCCGAGGAAGCCGCCGTCGGCGACGTGTTCGGCACCTTGGCCGTCGTCGTCGCCGTGATCTTCACGCGGTCGAGGTCGATCTGGAACTCTTCCGCCACCACCTGCGCCACCTTCAAGTGCAGGCCCTGGCCCATTTCCGTGCCGCCATGGTTCATGTGCACGGAACCATCCGTGTAGACATGCACCAGCGCGCCGGCCTGGTTGGATTCCGTCTTGGTGAAGGAGATGCCGAACTTGACCGGCGTCAGCGCGATGCCGCGCTTGACGAAACGGCTTTTCGCGTTGAATTCGGCAATCGCCTTGCGACGGCCGGCATAGTCGGCGCTCTCTTCAAGCTCCGCGACGATACGCTGGATGATGCAGTCCTCGACCTTCTGGTGATAGGGCGTGAGGTTGCGGTCGCCGGCGACGCCGATCTCGTCGTAGAAATTCAGCTTGCGGATATCGAGCGGATCCTTGCCGACGGCGAAGGCCACCTCGTCGATGACGCGTTCCGCCCCCACCATGCCCTGCGGGCCACCGAAGCCGCGGAAGGCGGTGTTGGAGACCGTGTTGGTGTAGAGTGGTGCGGATTTCGCATGCACATGCGGGAAGAAATAGGCGTTGTCGCAGTGGAACAGCGCGCGGTCGCCCACCGGGCCGGACAGATCGGCGGAAAAGCCGGCGCGCAGTGCGAAGGTATAGTCCACGGCAAGGATCCGGCCCTCGTCGTCGAAGCCGACATCGTAGTCGATGGCGAAGTCGTGGCGCTTGCCGGTGGCGGCCATGTCCTCGTCGCGGTCGAGACGCACCTTCACGGCGCGGTTCAGCTTCTTGGCGGCGATGGCAGCCAGCGCGGCGCACTGGTTCGCCTGCGTTTCCTTGCCGCCGAAGCCGCCGCCCATGCGGCGCACTTCCACCGTCACGGCATGGCTCGGCACGCCGAGCGCGTGGGCAACCATGTGCTGCGTCTCGCTCGGCCCCTGGGTCGAGCAATAGACGATGACCTCGTCGTCCTCGCCCGGCACCGCGAGCGAGACCTGACCTTCCAGATAGAAATGGTCCTGCCCGCCGAGCCGCATGCGGCCCTTGACGCGCCGCGGGGCGCTTTCGAGGGCGCCGGCCGCGTCGCCGCGCTTCAGCGTCAGCGGCGTCACGACCTGCTTGTGCTTGGTGACATCGAGATCCCAGATGTCGATATCGGCCGGCAGTTCCTCATATTCGATCTTGGCAAGGCGCGCGGCGCGGCGGGCCTCGTCGCGCGTCTCGGCGATGACGCAGAAGATCGGCTGGCCATGGAACTGGACCTTGCCGTCGGCAAGCACCGGATCGTCGTTCATGTAGGAGGGCGAGATGTCGTTGACGCCGGGCACGTCCTCATGCGTCAGCACCGCGACGACACCCGGCGCAGCGCGCACCGCCGAGAGGTCGACGGATTTCAGGATGCCGTGCGCCACGGTGGAGAGGCCGAGGCCGGCATGCAGCGTTCCGGCGGGCTCGGTGATGTCATCGATATAGACGGCGGTTCCGGCCACGTGCTTGTGCGCGGAATCGTGGCGCACGCTGGTGTAGACGCCGCCTTCAATCTTTTCAGCCTTGAGATCGGGGGTGTGCTTGTTCATGGCTCACGCAGCCTCGTATCTGGACACCTTTACCGGTGCCTCGCTGGATGTGGTTTCCGCATAGAACCGCAGCAGCAGGTTCTTCGCCACAAGGGCGCGGTATTCGGCGGTGGCGCGCATGTCGGTCAGCGGCGTGTAATCTTCCGCATATTTCTCCATGGCCGCGTCCACGGTCGCCTCCGTCCACGGCTTGCCGATCAGCGCAGCCTCGACGGCCGTGGCGCGCTTCGGCGTCGCCGCCATGCCGCCATAGGCGATGGTGACCTCGGCCACCGTGCCATCGCCAGCAAGCGTCAGACGGAAGGCGCCGAGCGTCGCGGTGATGTCCTCGTCGCGGCGCTTCGTCACCTTGTAGACGGCGAAGTTTTCCGCAGCCGGCGGCACCGGCACATGCACGGCTTCGACGAACTCGCCGGGCTGGCGGTCCTGCTTGCCGTAGGCGATGAAGAAGTCCTGCAGGAGGATGGTGCGCCGCACGGCACCCTTGCGCAGGGTGAGCGTGGCGCCCAGCGCGATCAGCGCCGGCGGGGTATCGCCGATGGGCGAGCCGTTGGCGACGTTGCCACCGATCGTGCCCATGTTGCGCACCTGCTGGCCGCCGATGCGGGCGATCAGCGGACCAAGCGCCGGAATGTGCCGCGCCAGGGTTTCCATCGCCTCGGTATAGGTGACGCCGGCGCCGATGGAGATCGTGCCGTCCTTCACCGAGAGGGATTTCAGCTCATCGAGCCCGGCAATGAAGACGACGGGCGTGATGTCGCGCATCTGCTTCGTCACCCAGAGGCCGACGTCGGTGGAGCCGGCGACCACGGTGGCCGTCGGCGAGGCTTCCAGCACGGCGGCGAAATCGTCGAGATCGGCCGGCACGACGAAACGCTGCTTGCCTTCGCCGACTTCGACACGGGCGCCGTCCTTCAACGCCTTGAGACGTGCGATCATCTTGGCGCGCTCGGCCAGAAGCGGATCCTTGTCCGTACCGCCATATTCGGAAACGGCGCGGGCGGCGCGCAGGATCGGCTCGTAACCCGTGCAACGACAGAGATTGCCTTGCAGCGCCGTTTCGATCTCCTGGTCCGTCGGGTTCGGCGACTGCATCCACAGCGCGTAGAGCGACATGACGAAGCCCGGCGTGCAGAAGCCGCATTGCGACCCATGATAATCCACCATGGCCTGCTGCACCGGATGTAGCCGGTCGCCGGCACCGGCGAGATGCTCGACCGTCACGACATGACAGCCGTCCAGCGAGCCCATGAAACGGATGCAGGCATTGACGCCCTCATAGACGAGACCGCCGGCCGGGGTAAGGCGGCCGACAAGCACCGTGCAGGCGCCGCAGTCGCCCTCGCCGCAGCCTTCCTTGGTGCCCTTGAGCAGGCGGGAAAGGCGCAGCCAGTCGAGCAGCGTCTGGTCCGGCGCGACGTCTTTAAGGGAAACGTCCTGGCCGTTGAGGATGAAGCGCAGTTCCGAGCGGATTTTGGCAGCCGCCATGGGTTTAACTCCCGCGGTAGGTGGAATAGCTGAAGGGCGAGACGAGGAGCGGCACATGATAGTGCGCGCCCTCGTCCGCAAGGCCGAAGCGGATCGGGATGATATCGAGGAAAAGCGGGCCATCCCCCGTCCGGCCAAGGTAATCGCCGGCGTGGAAGCGCAGCTCGTAGGAGCCGGCCTTCATGGTCTCGCCGGAAAGCAGCGGCGCATCGCAGCGGCCGTCGTCATTGGTTTCGGTCGTCTTGATCAGCTGGAACGTATCGCCTTCGACCCGATAGAGGTCGATGCGCAAACCTTCGGCCGGCTTGCCGCGCGCGGTGTCCAGAACGTGGGTCGTGAGCCGCCCGGCTCCGTGGCTGTCAGACTGCATGGTTTCCTCCCGAGCACAATGCGCCTGCAATCACTATCCGTCACCCCCTTTCCACTGAAAAGCGGGGAGATCGTTCGAGACTTTCAAAATTTCCTGAGGAATGACGCGGACGAATCCGGGTTAGCATTTGTCATCGAAAAACGTTTGGAGGAGCGTTCCATGCGATACTGTCGCGACATGCACGGATACGGAGAAACCACGCCCAAGGCCGCCTGGCCGGGCGAAGCGCGCGTTGCCGTGCAATTTGTCCTGAACTACGAGGAAGGCGGCGAGAACTGCGTGTTGCATGGCGACGCGGCGTCCGAAGCCTTCCTCTCCGAAATCGTCGGCGCCGCCCAATGGCCGGGCCAGCGCCACTGGAACATGGAATCGATCTATGAATACGGCGCGCGCGCCGGCTTCTGGCGCCTGCACCGGCTGCTGACGGAAAAGAACGTGCCCGTCACGGTCTATGGCGTCGCGACCGCCCTCAAGCGCTCGCCAGCCCAGGTGGCCGCGATGATCGGCGCCGGCTGGGAAATCGCCTCGCACGGCCTGAAATGGGTCGAGCACAAGGACATGAGCCCGCAGGACGAGCGTGCGGCGATTGCCGAGGCCGTCCGCCTGCACACGCTCGTCACCGGCGAGCGGCCGCGCGGCTGGTACACGGGCCGCTGTTCCGTCAACACGGTCGATCTCGTCGCCGAAGCCGGCGGCTTCGACTATATCTCCGACACCTATGCCGACGACCTGCCCTACTGGTACGAGCATGCCGGCAAGCAGCAGCTCATCATTCCCTATACGCTCGATGCCAACGACATGCGCTTTGCAACGCCCCAGGGCTTCAACAGCGGCGACCAGTTCTTCAGCTACCTGAAGGATTCCTTCGATGCGCTCTATGCCGAAGGCAAGGCCGGCAGCCCGAAGATGATGAGCATCGGCCTGCACTGCCGCCTGATCGGCCGCCCCGGCCGCGTCATGGCGCTTGCCCGCTTCATCGACTATGTGCAGAGCCACGAGAAGGTCTGGATCGCCCGGCGCGTCGACATTGCCGAGCACTGGGCGAAGACCCATCCGCCGCAGCCTGTTGACGAACGCCCCTCGCAGATGGCCGAGGCGGCCTTCGTCAAGCGCTTCGGCGACATCTTCGAACATTCGCCCTGGGTGGCGGAGCGTGCCTTCAAAGACGAACTTTCGCCGGCGAACGACACGGCCATCGGCCTTGCCGCCGCGCTCACCTTCCAGTTCCGCGCGGCAAGCGACGAAGAGCGCCTCGGCGTGCTCGTCGCCCATCCGGACCTTGCCGGCAAGCTGGCGCAGGCAAAGCGCCTGACGGCGAGCTCGACCGAGGAGCAGGCCTCCGCCGGCCTCGACGCCCTGACGGATGAGGAGCGTGCACGCTTCACCGAACTCAATGACCGCTATGTCCGGAAGTTCGGCTTCCCGTTCATCATCGCCGTGCGCGACAACACGAAGGCCAGCATTCTTGCCGCCTTCGAGACCCGCGTCGCGAACGATCGCGAGACCGAATTCGCCACCGCCTGCAAGCAGGTGGAGCGTATCGGGTTGCTGCGGCTCAAAGCCCTGTTGCCGGCCTGAGAGAGCGGCCATGTCGACCGACGTCGTTTTGCCCGCCTTCACCCGCGGAACGATCAACCTTGCCGCCGCAAGCCTCGGAGCGAAGGGCCTCACCGCCACGGACGAATTCTTCGGTCCCCTGTCGCGCATGCTGGCGGACGGACCGGCCGTCTACCATGCCGGCCTCTACGACGCGCACGGCAAGTGGATGGACGGCTGGGAAACCCGCCGGCGGCGCGGCCCCGGCCACGACCATGCCGTGGTCGCATTGGCGACCGCCGGCCGCATCCGCGGCTTCGAGGTGGATACGGCCTTCTTTACCGGCAATTATCCGACGGCCTGCTCCATCGAGGGCTGCCATGCGCCGGCGGGACCGGACGACAGGACGGAATGGGTAGAGCTTTTGACGGCAAGCCCGCTGGGACCGAGTGCCCGGCATTTCTTCGATTGCATGGCGGAAGGGCTTTTCAGCCATGTGCGGCTGCGAATCTATCCCGATGGCGGGGTGGCGCGGCTGCGCGTCTATGGTATTCCAACGCTCGACCGCGCCGAAGGGCCGATCGATCTTGCGTCCGCCCTATCCGGTGGACAGGTCGTCGCTTTTTCCAACGGTCACTACGGTCATCAGCGCTTGCTCGCGCCGGGCCGTGGCGTCAATATGGGTGACGGCTGGGAAACCGGCCGCCGCCGTGAGCCCGGCCACGAATGGATCGTGGTCAAGCTTGCCGCACGGGCGACGGTCGAAAGCATCGTCGTCGACACCGCCCACTTCAAGGGCAACTATCCGGATGCCTGCTCCATGCAGGCCGCCGACCTGACGGGCACGACGGGGGACCTCCCCACCCTTGTCAAAGCCGCGTCGATGTTCTGGCAGGAACTCCTGCCCGAGCAGAAACTGGCCGCCGACCGTATTCATACGTTCGACGGCGATCTTGTGAAGAAGGCGGGTGCCGTAACGCATGTCCGCCTGAACATCCATCCGGACGGCGGAATCAGCCGTCTGCGTGTTTTTGGCCAGCCGGCCGAGGGAGGAAAAGCATGAAGACTATCGACATCAAACCGCTGACCCGGGAGGCCTTCGCGCCCTTCGGCCAGGTCATCGAGCAGGACGGCGCGCACAATTTCCCGATCAATGCGGGCAAGTGCACGCGTTTCCATGACCTTGCGAACATCGAGACGACGGGCGAGAAAGCCCGGCCGATGATCAGCCTTCTGCGCGGCGAACCCTATCCGCTGCCGCTGGAACTGAAGATGGTGGAACGCCATCCTTTCGGCAGCCAGGCCTTCATTCCGCTCAGCGACGCCACCTTCCTCGTCGTCGTGGCCGAAGAGACGGAAAGCGGCCCGGCCGAACCCATCGCCTTCCGCACCGCGCCCGGCCAGGGCGTCAATATCGGCCGCAATATCTGGCATGGCATCCTGACGCCGCTCGACAAGGTCTCGGATTTCGCCGTGGTGGACCGCGGTGGTGAGGGTGTGAACCTCGAAGAGCACTTCTACGAGGAAACCTTCCTGGTCCGCTGATCCACCCACCGGGGATGCGGATCCGCCGGCCCGCCTCCACGGGCCGGCATTTTCGTACCCGATTTTCCGCCTCCTTCCGAAGGGCGATCACATGAAAAGAAACGGGCCGCGCTCATCACGCGGCCCGTTTCGTTTGGTTTGTCTTGCCCCAGATCCCTGAAGGGAGAACCCCGGCAGCAAGGGCGCGAACCTTGAAGAGCCGAAGACCTTCCCCGTTCGCCGGATCCACCCGCGGGGGGAAGGCGGGCCGGCCGAGCCGCCGCTGCGGGCCGGCAATTTCGCGCCCGATTTCCAGCCCCTTCCGAAGGGTGGTTGTCGTGCAAAACGAAACGGGCCGCGCTCATCGCGCGGCCCGTTCCTTTTCAGGTTGAGCTAGGATCGCCGGTCATTCCGCGAAGAAGGCAAAGCGGATGACGAAGAGCGCGGCGACAACCGCGGTTGCCGGATGGATATCCTTCCACTTGCCGGTGAAGAGCTTCAGCACGACGTAGCTGATGAAGCCGAAGGCAAGACCGTTGGCGATCGAATAGGTGAAGGGCATGGCGAGTGCAGTGAGCGCTGCAGGCGCCGCTTCCGTCAGGTCTTCCCACTCGACTTCCGTCAGTTCCCGCATCATCAGGCCGGCGACGTAGAGCAGAGCCGGAGCCGTCGCGAAGCTCGGCACGGAGCCGGCAAGCGGGGAGATGAAGAGGGCAGCGAGGAAGAGGATGGAGACGGTGAAGGCGGTGAGGCCCGTACGACCGCCGGCCTGAACGCCCGAGGCGCTTTCGACATAGGCCGTGGTGCTGCTCGTGCCCATCAGCGAGCCGGCGACGATGGCCGTGCTGTCGGCCAGAAGCGCGCGACCGAGGCGGCTCTTCTTGCCTTCCTGGATGAGGTTGGCGCGCTTGGCGACGCCGATCAGCGTGCCCGTGGCGTCGAAGACTTCGACGAGCACGAAGACGAGGATGACGTGCAGCAGGCCACCATGCAGCGCACCCATGATGTCGAGCTGCAGGAAGGTCGGCAGGATCGACGGCGGCATGGAGACGACGCCGCGGAATTCGCTGACGCCGAGGGTCCAGGACAGGACCGTGACGACGAGAATGCCGATGAGGATGGCGCCCTTGATGCGCAATGCATCGAGCACGGCGATGACGAAGAAGCCGAGGATCGCGAGCAGCGGACCGGTCTGCTTCAGGTCGCCAAGGCCGACGAGCGTTGCCGGGTTGTCGACGACGATACCCGAGCTCTTCAGCGCGATGATGCCGAGGAAGAGGCCGATACCGGCGGCGATCGCGCTTCTGAGCGAATGCGGAATGCCTTCGATGAGCCAGCTACGGACGCCCGTCACCGTGAGGATGACGAAGATGAGGCCGGAGATGAAGACCGCGCCAAGCGCCTGCTGCCAGGTGAAGCCGAGGGCGGCCACCACGGTAAAGGCGAAGAAGGCGTTGAGGCCCATGCCGGGCGCCATGCCGATCGGCCAGTTGGCCATGGTCGCCATGACCATGGAACCGAGCGCGGCGGCGAGACAGGTTGCGACGAAAACAGCGTCGCGGTCCATGCCCGTCGTCGACAGGATATCCGGGTTGACGAAGATGATATAGGACATGGTGAGGAAGGTCGTGAGACCCGCAATCACCTCGGTGCGCACGGTCGTGCCGTGCTCACTCAGCTTGAAAAGCCGTTCAAACATAGTTTCTCCCCCTGGCAGTCGCATGCCGCGCCGCCGTGCGATAGTTCGGACCGGATACTCCTCCGACGGTCCGTCGCGGATCGTTCCGCGCCTGTGCGCGGCGGGCAACCGAAGCCGGCCACTGCGATCACAGTTTCGTCATATTGCGTGTTCCGCCGCGCTTGCGCCAGCGGGCAATTTCCCCGGATTTTCGCGAAACTCTTTCACGGCGCGCTGACGCTCGCCGCTGCGCTCATTCGCAGACGTCGACCCATTGCCCGGCAACGAGCGCGGCCATGCGGTCGGGAGCGATGCGCACCGCCGCATTGGTCGCACCGGCGGCCGGCACGACTTCGGTGAAGGCGCGCAGCGACTGGTCGCAATAGACAGGGAGGGGGGAGGGAAGGCCGAAGGGGCAGACGCCGCCGACGGGATGGGAGGTTATAGCCACCACCTGCTCGGCATCGAGCATGCGAGGCTTTGCCGCGAAACGATCCTTGAATTTCCGGTTGCTGAGCCGGGCCGTGCCGGCGGCGACCAGAAGCACGGTTTCCTCGCCGATGCGCAGGCAGATCGTCTTGGCGATCTGCTCGGGCGCAACGCCATGGGCTTCCGCAGCCAGCGCGACGGTCGCCGAGCTCTGCTCGGTGACGAGAACGGCAACGTCAGGGGCGTTTTCTGCAAAGAAGGTGCGGACGGATTCGAGCGACATGGCATTTCATAGCCAACCCGGCAGCCCTCATGCAAGGGCCGACGGGATGCAATGCATTTATGCCGCCTCAGGCATAAATGCCGCCCGAAGGCGTGATGCCGCAGTGAAGGTTGCAAGGGAGCAGGTTTTCGGTCTCGTTCCGTTTCATCCGGTTCCGGCTCAAGGATTGAGCAGCCATGGATCCGTCTCGATCGGCGTGAAGAACGATGCTCACGATACCCATGACCACGCTTCGGAGCCCATGAGCCCTCCGATCTTCCCCCGATGGAGGGGGCGCAGCCCCGCCCACAATGATGCGGTGCAGACGCATTGCTTGAGTATTTCCCACCTGTTGAGACTTACTTGTCGTTGTATTCAAAGCCAGCAGTTCCGCCCTGCGAAACAAGACGGAATGCAAAGCCTTCCGTTAAGTGAGGCACTCACGCAGCGTGTCTTGCTAAAAATCAATAATCTCTGCGTGCATTCATTTCTCATCCATCTATAAAAGGTTGATTTCTGCCGAAGATACTTGGAGTATCCCAGTAAAAATTTGGGCGGAACAAAGAAATTATCGATTCGCTAACCAATCTGGTCAACCCTCAAGTCGACCCCGACGATGCCGTCGGAGAGCACCTATGTGCGGCATGACTTCATGACGTCAGAAATGAGTTCGGCGCGGCTGAAGCGACATGTCCACTCCAGGAAATGTCCATCATGAGAATCAAGACGCAGTTCATTGTCCTTGCTTCGGCCACCGGCGTGGCGATCGCAGGCCTCATCGGCAGCCTTTGGGGCTATGCCGGCGCGGCCGACGACGTCACTCGCGCCTATGACCAGAAATACAAGTCCTATCTCCTGGCGGACAATTTCCGCCAATCGTCCGACGACCTGACCCGCCTCGTGCGCACCTATGCCGAAACCGCCGATCCGTCCTTCAAGGACCAGTACAACGCTGTTATCGAGATCAGGAACGGCACCCGTCCGCGGCCCGAGGATTACCACCGCATCTACTGGGACTTCGTGGCAGGTGGCGACGCCAAACCCCGCCCCGATGGTGCCGCCATTTCCATGCACGACCTGATGAAGCAGGTCGGCTTCACCGATGAGGAATTCGCCCTTCTCGACGAGGCGAACAAGCGCTCCGACGCGCTCGTCAAGATCGAGACCGAAGCGATGAATCTCGTCGACGGGCACGCGCCGGACGCCAAGGCGAAGGCGACGACCATGCTGAACTCGCCCGAGTATCACAAGTCCAAGGCCGAGATCATGAAGCCGGTCGACGCCTTCTTCGTGAAACTGGAAAACCGCACCCAGGGCGCCGTCGATGAGGCGAATGTGCGGGCATCCTTCTACTGGATGCTGATCACCGTTGCCATGTCCACGCTGGCCCTGATGCTCGCCATCGTCGGCTTCGTGACCTTCAAGCGCATCATCGGCGGCATGGAAAAGCTGCGCCGTTCGATGGGCGAGGTGGCCGACGGTCATCTCGACACCGAGATCGGCCTTGCGAAGAACAATGACGAAATCGGCGATATGGGCAAGGCGCTCGAGGTGTTTCGTCAGGGCGCCATCGCCAACCGGCGGCTGGAACAGGAGGCTACGGAGAACCGCAAGCGGGCCGAGGCCGAACGCGTCTCCATGCAGGAAAAGGCCGAAGCCGATGCGGCCGAGCGTCTGCGCGTCGCTACATCGGGCCTGGCGGCAGGCCTGAAGCGCCTCGCCGGCGGCGACCTCGCCTTCCAGCTTAACGAGGCCTTCGCGCAGGATTTCGAAGCGCTGCGCCATGACTTCAACCGCTCCGTCGCGCAGCTCGGCACCACGCTCGCGGAGATTTCCGGCTCGATCTCCACACTCGACACGGGCACCCGCGAGATCGCCGCCGGCACGGACGACCTTTCCAAGCGCACCGAACAGCAGGCCGCCTCGCTGGAGGAAACCGCCGCGGCGCTGGACGAGATCACCGTCAATGTCGCCAACTCCTCCAAGCGCACGGAGGAGGCCAAGGATGTGGCAAGCCGCGCCAATCGGTCGGCCGCCGAATCCGCCGAGGTGGTCTCCCACGCCGAAGAAGCGATGCGCAAGATCGAGGAAAGCTCGCAGCAGATTTCCAACATCATCGGCGTCATCGACGAGATCGCCTTCCAGACCAATCTGCTGGCGCTCAATGCCGGCGTGGAAGCGGCGCGCGCCGGGGAAGCCGGCAAGGGCTTCGCGGTCGTGGCACAGGAAGTGCGCGAGCTTGCCCAACGCTCGGCGCAGGCGGCCAAAGAGATCAAGGGGCTGATCCAGAACTCCTCCGCCGAAGTCGGAACCGGCGTGAAGCTGGTGCGCGATGCCGGTGCGGCGCTGAAGACCATCAGCGGCTTCATCGTCGAGATCAACACCCACATGGAATCGATCGCCACCTCTGCCAAGGAACAGTCCGTCGGGCTTGCCGAAGTCAACACCGCGGTCAATGCGATGGACCAGACCACGCAGCAGAATGCCGCGATGGTGGAGCAGTCCAATGCCGCCTCCAACACGCTCGCCAACGAAGCCGTGCGCCTGCGCGACCTCGTCTGCCAGTTCCGGCTCGATGGCATGCCCTCCGCCGCGCCCCGCGCCGTGCGCACTGCCGACGCCCCGCACGCCTCCCCGGCCCGCGCGCTCGGCCGCAAGGTGGCCACGGCCTTCAGCGGCAATGCCGCGCTCGATACCCGCGGTGGCGGCGGCGAGTGGGAGGAATTCTGAAACTTCCCGTCCTCTGACAAAAAACCCGCCTGCGACCATTGCAGGCGGGTTTCGTATTTTCAGGGCCGCGTGGACTCTTGCACGATCAGTGCGAATCCTTCGGCACGGCATTGCCGCGCGCACCGCGCAGGAAGTCGAAGTCTGCGCCCGTATCGGCGCCCGTCACGTGGTCGTGGTAGAGCATGCCATAGCCGCTTGCCGGGCGTTCGACCGGGCTCTTCCATTCGGCAAGACGCCGTTCGATCTCGCCTTCGGGCACGTCGAGATGCAGGCGGCGGTTCGGCACGTCGAGCTCGATCATGTCACCGTCGCGCACGATGGCGAGCGGTCCGCCGGCCGCTGCCTCGGGGCTCGTGTGCAGCACGACGGTGCCATAGGCGGTGCCGGACATGCGCGCATCGGAAATACGCACCATGTCGGTGATGCCTTTCTTCAGCACCTTCGGCGGCAGGCCCATATTGCCGACCTCCGCCATGCCGGGATAACCGCGCGGACCACAGTTCTTCAGCACCATCACGCAGGTCTCGTCGATATCGAGATCGGGATCGTTGATCTTGCGCTTGTAGTCGTCGATATCCTCGAAGACGACGGCGCGGCCGCGGTGCACCATCAGCGACGGCGTCGCCGCCGAGGGCTTGAGCACGGCGCCCTTCGGCGCAAGGTTGCCCTTGAGCACGGCAATGCCGCCTGCCTGCGCCAGCGCCTTCTCCGTCGGCAGGATGACGTCCTCGTTCCAGTTGGCGACGTCCTTGACCTCGTCCCAGATCTTGTCGCCGGAGACGGTCAAGGCGCCCTTGTGGAGCAGTCCCGCCTCACCAAGCCGCTTCAGCACCACGGGCAGGCCGCCGGCATAGAAGAACTCTTCCATCAGGTATTTGCCCGACGGCATGAGGTTGACGATGGTCGGCACGTCACGGCCGAGGCGGTCCCAATCGTCGAGCGTCAGATCGATGCCGACGCGGCCGGCCAGCGCCAGGAGGTGCACAACCGCATTGGTCGATCCGCCGATGGCGCCATTGGTGCGGATGGCGTTCTCGAAGGCTTCGCGCGTCAGGATATCGGAGGGTTTCAGGTCATCCTTGACCATCTGCACGATGCGGCGGCCGGTGAGTTGCGCCATCACGCGGCGACGGCTGTCGACGGCAGGGATCGCCGCGTTGCCCGACAGCGCCATGCCGAGCGCCTCGGCCATGGAAGCCATGGTGGAGGCAGTGCCCATCGTGTTGCAGGTGCCGGAAGAGCGGCTCATCGCCTGCTCCGCGTCGAGGAAATCCTCCTTGCTCATCGTGCCGGCCTTGATCGCCTCCGACATCTGCCAGAGCGCCGTGCCCGAGCCGACGCGCTCGCCGCGGAACCAGCCGTTCAGCATCGGCCCGCCGGTCACGATGATCGAGGGAATGTCCGTGGAGGCCGCCCCCATCAGCAGCGAAGGCGTGGTCTTGTCGCAGCCGACCAGCAGCACCGCGCCGTCGATCGGCTGCGCGCGCATCGTCTCCTCCACCGCCAGCGCAGCGAGGTTGCGGTACATCATCGCCGTCGGGCGGTAGGTGTTTTCCGAGGCGGAGAAAACGGGAACCTCCAGCGGGAAGCCGCCCGCCTCCCAGACGCCGGCCTTCACCTTTTCCGCCAGCTCCCGCAGGTGGCCGTTGCAGGGCGTCAGGTCCGACCAGGTGTTGAGAATGCCGATGACAGGGCGCCCATCGAACAGATCGTGCGGATATCCCTGATTCTTCAGCCAGCCGCGATGATAGATGTTGTCGCGCGAGGTGCCGCCGTACCACTCCTGCGAACGCAGTTTGCGCGGCCAGGGGGAGGGTTTGAATGTCATTGTCGTGCCTTGCTTTCTGTTCTGCGGGCGAAACGGCACGCGCGCTCACGGGCGCAAGTCGCCATCCTCCCTGTGCCCACAGGGAACGCGGAACGCACATAACAGTCAAATCATCAATCGATATTGTTGCATATCAATTGCGTCATGCTACCGCCGCCGCTAGATTGGCGGCATGAAAGCGCATTACCTCAAGCTCAACCAGCTTCGCTTCATCGCCGCCCTGAAGCGCCGCGGAAAGCTGAGCCTTGCCGCAGAGGACATGAACATCTCGCAGCCGGCCGCTTCGCGCACGCTAGCCGAGATCGAAGCGCTGGTCGGTCGGCAGATCTGCAGCCGCAACGCGCATGGCTTCGTCTTCAACGAATTCGGCGATGTGCTGGCGGCGCGCGCCAGCCGCGTGGTGGCGGAGGTAGAGAATATCGGCCGCGACATCCGCGAGGTGGCCGACGGTCTGCGCGGCCGTGTCCGGATCGGCGCGGTGACGGCCGCCGCCGTCGCGCATGTGCTGCCCGCCTCGCTGGCGCTGCGCGCCCAGGCCCCGCACGCCCAGCTTCAGGTGGATGTCGAGCCGAGCCTCACCCTCATGCAGCGCATGCGCGCCGGTGAATACGACTTCGTGCTGGCCCGCCTCAGTGCCGCCGACGACCCTTCCGCCTATGACGTCCGGCCGATCGGCGAGGAAGTGTTGAGTTTTGCGGTGCGCCCCGATCATCCGCTCGCCGGTCGAAGCCGGCTCAGTTTCCGAGATCTTTCCCCCTTCGACTGGATCCTCCAGCCGGCCGGCTCGCCGATCTGGACGACGGTCGTCGATGCCTTTCGCGCAGAGCAGGCGGATTTTCCCGAGCGGGTCACCTATTCCGCCTCCGCGCTCCTCACCCTCGCGACGGTTTCCCGCACCAATGCCATCGCGCCGCTGGCCCGCGAAGTCGCGGCACTCCTGATGGCGGAGGACCTCAACGCCCGCATCGTCACCCTCGACATGGCACGCAAGGCCAGCGTTCCCGCTTACAATGTCATCCTGAACAAGGGCGCGCTGCTCTCTCCGCTCGCCCAGCGTTTTCTTTCGCTGATCGAAGCCGAAATCGTGCACGCCGGCGCCTGACGGGACACCGCTCCGCCCTTCCCGCGACAGACGGGTCACAAGCGGGGTTGCAGCCGGCCCTTCGCGCTCGTATCTCATTGTCAGCGATATGAAACCTGTCGGGAGGGCGTCCCTTGACCCTATCGGAAAACCTTCTGCTCCGCCTGGAGAATCCGGACCTTTTCGCCGCGATTGCCGACGCGCCGCGGCTGCCGCTTTCCTCTGGAGGAAAGACATTTTCGGTCTTCAATCCGGCGACCGGCGAGCTCCTGGCCGAGCTGCCCGACATGGGCGTCGCCGAGACGCAGGTCGCGATCGAGCGTGCAGCAGCAGCGCAAGTCGAATGGGCAGCGATGACCGCCCGCGAGCGCTCGGACACGCTCTGGCGCTGGCATCAGCTGATCGTCCGTCATACGGATGATCTTGCGATCATCCTGACGGCGGAGATGGGCAAGCCGCTGGCAGAGGCGAAGTCCGAGGTCTCCCACGCCGCCGCCTATCTGCAATGGTATGCCGAAGAGGCCAACCGGATCTATGGCGAGACGATCGCAGCCCCGTCGCGCGACCGCCGGATGATCGTCATCAAGCAGCCGATCGGGGTTGTGGGCGCCATCACGCCGTGGAACTTCCCCGCGTCGATGGTGGCGCGCAAGATCTCGCCGGCCCTTGCTGCGGGCTGCACGGTCGTCTTGAAGCCGGCCGAGCAGACGCCGCTGGTGGCAGGGGCGATGTTCCTGCTTGCGGAGCGTGCCGGTTTCCCGCAGGGCGTGGTCAACCTGATCTATGCGTCGGAGGGCGATGCGGTCGGGCGCGAGCTTTGCACGAATGCGACGGTGCGCAAGATCAGCTTCACGGGTTCGACGGAGGTCGGCCGTTTGCTGATGCGCCAGTGCTCGGACCAGGTGAAGAAGCTCAGCCTCGAGCTTGGCGGGAACGCGCCGTTCATCGTGTTCGACGATGCGGATATTGACGCTGCGGTCGACGGCGCGATCCAAGCGAAGTTCCGCAATGCGGGCCAGACCTGCGTCTCGGCGAACCGGCTTTATGTTCAGTCCGGCGTGCATGATGAGTTCGCAGCGAAGTTCACGGAGCGTGTGAAGACGCTTCGTGTCGGGGATGGTTTTGATGGGGATGTAGCGATCGGTCCGTTGATCGACACGCATGCGCTTTCGAAGATTTCGGGGCACGTTTCGGATGCGGTAGAGCGTGGAGGCCGTATTCTTTGCGGCGGTCACCGTCTTGAAGGTTCTGGAACGTTTTACGCGCCGACGGTTCTGGTTGGGATAGGCCGGGACATGCGGATCGCGCGTGAGGAGACGTTTGGCCCCTTGGCGCCGATCATCCGCTTTGATGATTCTGATGCGGTTGTTCGAGAGGCAAACGACACGATCTACGGATTGGCTGCCTATTTCTATGCGTCGAACCTGAGCCGTGTGTGGCGTGTTGCGGAGGCTCTGGAATACGGGATGGTGGGGATCAACACGGGTCGGATGTCTTCGGAGGCGGCGCCCTTCGGCGGTGTTAAGCAGTCCGGGATGGGTCGTGAGGGCTCGCGTCACGGCTTGGAGGACTATCTTGAGATGAAGTACCTTTGCATGGGGGGGATCTGAGTTTTCGGGGTGGTGTTTTCTTCCGCCCTGAATGCAAAAAGCCCCCGCGCATTTGAGCGCCGGGGGCTTTTTTGATTTGGTTGCGGGGG